>NZ_JBFBDY010000085.1:0-20267 GCF_040683475.1 Kitasatospora sp. NPDC093558
GGCCCGGCCCGCACCGTCCACTGCCGCCGCCAGTTCCGCCACCGTCGGCGCGTCGAACAGGTCGCCGAGCCGCAGCTCCACGCCGAGGGCCGAGCGGGCCCGGGCGACCAGCCGGGTGGCCAGCAGCGAGTGCCCGCCGAGGTCGAAGAAGCTGTCGTCCAGCCCGGGCCCGGAGACCCCGAGGACCTCGGCGAAGAGCCCGGCGAGCAGGTGCTCGGTCGCGGTGCGCGGGGCGCGGCCCGGCGCGGCGGGCTGCCGCTCGGGGGCCGGCAGGGCCCGCCGGTCGAGCTTGCCGTTCGGGGTCAGCGGCAGCGCGTCCAGCACCACGAACGCGGACGGCACCAGGTACTTCGGCAGCCGCTCCCGCAGCCGGGCCCGCAGCGCCTCCGGCTGGACGTCCCGCCCAGCCGCGGGGACGGCGTAGGCGACCAGCCGGGGTTCCTCGTCGGTCCGCACCACCACGGCGGCCCGCGCGAGCTCCGGCTGTTCGGCGAGGACGGCCTCGATCTCGCCGGGTTCGATCCGGAAGCCGCGCACCTTCGCCTGGTCGTCGGCGCGGCCGAGGTACTCCAGCTCGCCGTCCGCGCGCCAACGCACCAGGTCCCCGGTGCGGTACATCCGCGCGCCCGCCGGACCGAACGGGCAGGCCACGAACCGCCCGGCGGTCAGCCCCGGCCGGTTCAGATACCCGCGCGCCAGCCCGGCACCCGCGACGTACAACTCCCCCGCCACCCCTGGCGGCGCCAAGTTCAGGAGCCCGTCCAGCACATACACAACGGCGTTGGCGATCGGACGGCCGATCGGCGGCACACCCGGCTCCGGCGCGAGCGGGTCGCTCATCGTCGCGCACACCGTCGTCTCCGTCGGACCGTACGCGTTGATCATCCGGCGGCCCGGCGCCCAGCGAGCCACCAGCTCGGGCCCACACGCCTCGCCCGCCACCACCAGCGTCGACACACCCACCGCGTCCTCGGGCAGGACCGCCAGGACGGACGGGGGCACGGTCACGTGGGTCACGCCGAGGCCCGGGTCGGTCAGCACGGCGACCGGGTCCGCGGCAGGGGGCAGCACCAGGGCCGCACCGCGCAGCAGGGCGGTGAAGACCTCCGACACCGACGCGTCGAAGCTCGGCGAGGCGAACTGCAGTACCCGGCTGTCGGGTTCGATCGCGAACCGCTCGATCTGGGCGGCGACCAGACTGGCCACACCGCCGTGGCCGACGACGACGCCCTTGGGCCGGCCCGTCGAGCCCGAGGTGTAGATCACGTACGCCGGGTGCCGGACGTCGAGCGCGACCTCCGGATCGCTGTCCGGGAAGTCCCCTTCGGTCACCATGGCCGGGTCGTCGACCACCACCACCGGCCGCGCGTCCTCCAGCATGAACGCGATGCGCGACTCCGGATAGGCCGGATCCACCGGCAGGTACGCCGCACCCGCCTTCAGGACACCGAGGATGGCCACCACCGACTCCACCGACCGCGGCAACGCCACCGCCACGACCTGCTCCGGACCGACACCCCGAGCGATCAGCGCATGCGCGAACCGGTTGGCGCGGGCGTTCAACTGACCGTACGTCAGCTGGACTTCGCCGCTCACCACCGCGACCGCATCCGGCGCCGCAGCCACCTGCGCCGCGAACATCTCCGGCAGACTCCCGGCCGGTACCCCCAGCACCGGCCCCGTGGCGGTCGCCGACAACTCGCCGCGCTCTTCGGCCGTGAGCAGGTCGATCCGGCCCACCAACGCGTCCGGTTCGCAAGCCGCGATGGTGTCCAGCAGCGCCGTCAGCCGCTGCTGGTGGGCGGCGAGTTCTTCGTCTCCGTAAGCGTCCGGCGCGCCGTTGAGCACGAGCCGCAGGCCGCTGCCGTCCCGGCGGGCGAATGCCCAGACGGCCAGGTCGGAGGTCGATCCGGAGACGAAGTGGTGCACGGCGGCGGGGTGCCCGGCGAAGCTCGGCCCGGCGTCGAAGGCCATGACGTTGACGACCAGCGGGAAGGCCGTCCCGATGGTGCCGGGCGCGCCGAGGTCCCGCAGCAGGTCCTCGCTCCGATAACGCTGGTGTGCCAGGGCCGCGTCCACCTCACCCGCCACCTGCGTGACGAGTTCGCGCCACCTCATGCCGGGCCGCACGGCCAGGCGCAGGGGCACCACGTTGGATACGGCGCCGGGCACCGGCATCAGATCGGCTTCGGACCGCTGCCGGCCGGTGACGGGAAGGCAGAGCACCACGTCCTGGGAGCCGGTCAGCCGGTGTGCGTAGAGAGCCGTCGCCGCGATCAGCAGACGGGACCACCGGACGCCGGCCCGCCCGGCCGCAGCCCGGAACGCATCCGGATGCAGGAGCTCGGACTCCCCGGTGCGGCGCATGGACCGGGCCGGACCGCCCGGGACCCGGCCGGCGATCCGGGCGGGCTCCGGGCGATCGGCGAAGCGCTCCATCCAGTACGCCCGGTCCGTGGCGAACTGCACCGAGGCGCGGTAGGCGGCGTCCGCCGCCACCAGGTCGTCCAGCGAGCCGAACGCGCACGGCGGCACCTCCCCGCCCTCGGCCAGCGCCGTGTACGTCTGCGCGACCCGCTGCCGGACGAGGGCGTAGCCGTACCCGTCCATCACCAGGTGGTGGTAGCTCTGGTACCAGAGGTGGCGCGTCGGCGAGAGCCTGATCAGCGCGAGGCTGAACAGCGGATCGCGGCCGAGGTCGAGCGGGCGGATCCGGTCCTCCTCCATCCACGCCCGGGCCGCTGCGAGCGGTGCCGGCTCCGCACTGAGGTCGACGAAGGCCGGTGCCCCGTCCCGGTCCCGGGCCTCGCGGACGACCTGGCGCGGACCGTCCCCGTCCTCGACGAAGCCCACGTGCAGGGCGTCGACCTCGCCGACCACCCGCCGCACCGCCGCCTCGAACCGCTCCGCGTCGACCGGCCCGTGGATCTCCAGGTACTCGCCGATGCGGTAGCCCCCGATCACCGTCCGGGAACGCTGCTCGGCGAGCCAGATCTCGCGCTGGGCCGCCGTCAGGGGAAGGGAGTCGCCGTCGCGACGGGACATGGGAGTACCTCCGGAGGTGCGGGCAGGCTTGGTGGCAGGGCGTAGGACCGCGCCGACCGACGGCGGCGACGTCACACGGGCGGGTGGCGCAAGTGGTGCGGTCAGGCGGCGAGTTCGCCGGCCTGGAGCTGCCAGAGGGATGCGTAGAGTCCGTGCCGGGCGAGGAGTTCCTCGTGGGTGCCCCCCGCCACCCCACCGGTGACCGGGCTCGCCTGCGCCTCGGTGATCCCGGGGACGCGCCGCAGGGCGGCGGCGAGGACTTCGGCCGTCCGGGGCCGTCCGAGAACCAGCTCGACGTCCCAGTGCCGGCGTCCCGGAATGACCGAGCGCGGGCACACGTCCGAAATCACGGAGCGATTCCCGGCTGCGGCACCCAGCAAAGAGGGCATGTGTACGATCACCTGCTTGCGGAGGTCGCAGATTGGTCCGTCAGTGGGCGCGGCGGAATTCCTGCGCACGGCGGATTACTGCGACGGAATGGAAGTCCTTGGGGGGAATCGGTACGGCCGACAGGCCGACGGCCGACCGCCGCGATACTACGGGCGGCATAATGCTCCATCCTCTCTACGCATACGTATGACAGGGAACCCGGGCACTGCGAACACCGGAGCAGCGCACAGCCCGGCGGACGGAAGCAGTCCACGCGGAACCGTGAATTCACCCACCGGGCCGAATTTCCCGTCGATGGCACCCGCCACCCGCTCTCCGGAACACCGTAATCGAACCATGCCCACGGGAGCCAAACTTCCTGCGCCGATTTCACCCATGCGAGTGCTCATTCGTCTCGCGGTGAGACGCGGCCTACCGAACGTACACGGAGTTTGTTCTTTGTCTTTATTTTCAGATTCACTGATAAGTGCCGAGGTCACCACCCCAAGGCGCGGAACGGCAGCGCGCCGTCCGCCGACACACGGCCGACCACCCCCGGGCCCGCCACCACCCCGCGTGGTCGCACGCCCCGACCGAGCGGACCGAAGCCCGGTCGGCGAACGATTGAAGCTCAATTCTGTGAAATCTGTTCAGAACAACGGAATACCCTGCGCCGCAACTTGGTCTCCGCGGCCGGGGGATCAGTTTCGGGCATCGTTCGCACTCGATATCTAACGCATCGGCAAATACTCTTGCACAGCTCTTCCTTGAAATGATCAAAGAGGGCAGGTTGGGGCCGCACTTCTGCGTAATCCGTGAGGAGCCCCGATGAGTTCAGCCAGGCGCCGCGCAACCCGCGTAGCCCTGAGCGCGGTCCTGCCCGCTCTGCTGCTGTTCAACGCGATACCCGGCCATGCCGCACCGGCCGATTCCCCCGCCGGAGCCCCCGGCACCGTCGTCACCGACGGATCGGCCCTACCGCCGTTCGGGCCGGAGGCCTTCGGGGACGAGGACGGCGGCGAGGGAGGCGGCGAGAGCGCCGACATCCTGGCCGCCGACGCCGCGTACAGCGCCGTCCGCACCGCCCCCGGCACGACGGTCAGTTCGGAGGCCTTCGCCGCCGGCCGCCAGAGCGCCAACGGCCTTGCCACCGGCGGCGGCCGGTGGAGCGAGCTCTCCAGCCCGCCGTACAACACCTCGGACCACTCGTACCAGCTCGGCCCGCACATGGCCGGTCACGGCGTCGCCTCCGGCCGGATCACCTCGCTCGCCGTGGACGGGCCGTACCTGTACGCCGGTGCCGCGGGCGGTGGCGTCTGGCGCTCGACCGACCAGGGCGCCCACTGGAGCCCGGTGTTCGACCAGCAGGACACCCTCTCCATCGGCGCGGTCGCGGTGAACCCGGCCGACCACTCGCTGTGGGTCGGCACCGGCGAGGCGAACAGCAACGCCGACGGCATCGCGGGCGGTGGCATCTACCGCTCCACCGACCACGGGCAGACCTTCCAGCTCGTCGGCGACCGGGTCGCGAACAGCATGGTGTTCCGGATCTCCTTCGCCGAGAACAACCAGGTCTACGTCGCAACCAACCAGGGCCTGCTGAAGCACCCGTCGAAGCAGATCCGCAGCCCGTGGCAGACCGTCCTCAAGCCGGACCCCAACCCGGCCGGCTCGCCCTACCGCACGTCCTTCGTCACCGACGTGCGCGTGCGGCCCGGCAGCCACGGCCAGACGGTTGTCGCCGCGCTCGGCTGGCGCGGCGGTACCAAGGCCGACGACCTCCAGTACAACGGCTTCTACGTCTCCGGCGACGCGGGCGCGACCTGGACCAAGGCCACCCCCACCGGTGACCTCGCCGCCGGCCACTTCGGCCGCACCACCTTCGGCTGGACCCCCGACGGGAGCAAGCTCTACGCCGTCGTCGAGGACCCGACCAACGTCAGCCTGGGCGGCGTCTACTCCGCCGACTCCGGCGACGTCTCCGGCCCCTGGACCAGGCTCGCCGACGCCGCCAAGCTCAAGGCCTCCGGCGGCCGGGCCGGCACTCCGGGCGCGCAGGCCTGGTACGACCAGTACGTGACCGTCGACCCGGCCGACCCGAACCACGTCTACCTCGGCCTGGAGGACATCTACGAGACCTCCGACGGCGGGAAGAGCTGGGACACCATCGGGCCGTACTGGAACTACGACCTGCCCTGCTACGACGACGATCCGGCCAAGAACACCTGCCCGGACACCACCCACCCCGACCAGCACGCCGCCGTCGTCGCCCCCGACGGCACGGCGTACTTCGGCAACGACGGCGGCGTGTGGTCCCGCCCGGCCGCGCTGCGCAAGGTCGTGAAGTGGACCGACCGCAACGCCACCCTGCGCACCCTGCAGTACTTCTACGGCGGCCTCGGCGCCTCCCCCGACGGCAAGGGCGACATCGCCTGGGGCGGCCTGCAGGACAACGGCTACTCGGTGCTCACCCCGGGCGGCGACCACATGGCCGAGCCCAAGGGCGGTGACGGCTTCGACGTCGTCGTCGACCCGAAGAACGGCAACCGGGTGGTCGCCGAGTACACCAACCTCGCGATGGCCAAGTCCGATGACGGCGGCCACAGTTGGTACTACGTGACGCCCAACTGCAAGCAGAACAAGACCAGCCCGTGCGAGACCGACGGCCGCTTCAACGCGCCGTTCTCCGCCGACCCCGGCAACGCCGATCACTGGGTCGCGGGCGGCCGGTACGTCTGGGACAACCAGGGCAAGGGCTGGGACACCACCTGCTGGCAGAAGGTCTGCGACTGGAAGGCGGTCCGCGACCTGGGCGCGGGCAACGCCTCCACCGCCGTCGCCGTCTCCGGCACCACCACGTACGTCGGCTGGTGCGGCACCGGCAACGGCTGCAACCCCGGCGCCGCCACGCCGTTCACCTCCGGCATCGACACGAACTACGGTGGCGCCTGGCACCGGATCAGCGCGCCCGAGCTGCCGAACCGTTTCGTCACCGGCCTGACCGTCGACCCGGCCGACGCCGGGCACGTCTTCGCGGTCTACGGCTCGTACAGCCGCCACTGGATCGACGGCGCCGGTGTCGGCCACGTCTTCGAGTCCCGCGACGGCGGCGCGCACTGGACGGACATCAGCGGCAACCTGCCGGACGCCCCGTTCAGCGTGGTGAAGATCTGGAAGGGCCGGGTCGTCGTCGGCGGCGACGTCGGCGTCTTCCGCGCCACCGGCACCGGCACCTGGAACCGCCTCGGCGCCGGCCTGCCGAACGCCTCCGTCTCCGACCTGACCGTCTCCCCCGACGGCAGCTACCTGATGGCCGCCACCCACGGCCGCGGCCTGTGGAAGATCGCCGGCTGACGGTCACCCTCGCGTGCGGCCCCACCCGCTCCTTCGGCCGGTGGGGCCGCCGCACCGCACGGAACCGAACCGGCACGGAGGTCGTCCCATGGCCACACCGTCCGCCAGACCCGGGAGATCCCACGCCATGTACCGACCCAGAGCCGTGGGAATCGCCGTCCTCGTCCTCACCGCGCTCGGCACCGCCTCGGCCTGCGACGCGGACAAGAGCGGCAACACCCCGCCCTCCAGCCCGCCCCCGGCCACCACCGCCGCCACCACCACCGACGTCACGCCAACGCCTTCGGCCGCGGCCTCGACCGTCACGGGGACGGCATCGACCACCACGACGGCCGCTTCGCCGACCGTCCCGGCGTCCCCGGGCACGCCCGCCCCCGGACCGTCCCGCACGGCCCCGGCCGCCACTCCCCCGGCCGCCGCTCCCCCGCCCGCAACCCACGCGCCCACGACCCCGGCCGCAACCGTCACCCCGTCGCCCGCGCCAACGCCGTCCCTCGACGTCGAGAACCCGATCGACCTGGAACACGGCTCCCCCGGTGCGCCCACCCGCCCCACCCACTGACACGGTGGGCACCCCAGGTGACGGCGTGGAGCCGGTCCGCGTCGCAGCCCACCGAGGCGGTCGCGTGGCAGCCGGTCCCACAGCCGTGTGCCGCACCACCGACGAGTGGTGCGGCACACGAGGAGCCGGCGGGGTCAGGTCCGGCGGCGGCGCAGGAGCACCACTCCGGAGGCGCCGGCGGCCAGCGCGAGTGCGCCACCGGCGGCGACCTCGGCGCCGTTCATCCCCGAACCGCCGCCCAGGCCGGTGTGGGCGGCGCCCTGCGGGGCCATGCCGGTCACGGTGAAGGTGCCGGACACGACCTTGCCGCCGGTCGGGCACTTGCCGGTCGCCGTGTACGTACCGGGCTTGGCGTCGGCCGGGATCTTGAGGAAGCCGACCAGCGACATCGTGCCCTTGGTGAGGGTGAACGTCCAGCTCGTGCCCTCCACCGTGCCCGCGAAGGTCAAGTCGTTCGGGCAGGTCGTCTCGGCGGTGTTCAGCACCTCCGTGTCGCCGGGGGCGATGGTGGGCTTGACGGCTTCGATGACATCGACATTGCTCGCGGCGAGCGCTCCGACGGTGGGCAGGAGCACAGCGGCTGCGGTGAGGCCGCCGCTGACGAGCATGCGGTACATGCGCATGGGATCCTCCAAAGGATCCTCCGAACGGACGTCGCGCGTCGAACAGACGTCGCGCGTCCGACGGGAACCACTCCCGTGCTCTCATCCCAGCCCGCGCCGCCGGGCTCCCGCATCTCCGGCCGGGGAGCGCGCAATGTCCGCGCACGATGACCTGTTCGGGTGGTGGACGGTCAGTCGGCGGCCGCCAGGTGGGCGTACACGACGACGTTTCCGTCGTAGCCGTGGGCCTTGCTGAACCCGCCACCGCACGTGATGAGCCGCAACTGCGCGTCGGCCGTCTGCCCGTAGACCTTGTCGTCCGGAAAGCCGGACTTGGCGTAGACCTCGACCGCGTCGACGGCGAAGTGGGCCGCCCGCTGGTCCGACCGGGTGAGATCGATCAGGTCGCCCCGGTGCAGCGCACCGAGTTTCCAGAACACCGCCGGCCCCTGCCCGGTGTCGACGTGGCCCAGCACGAGCGCCGTGCCCGGCTGCCCGGGCGCGACGCCGTCGCGGTACCAGCCGGCCAGGTTCCGGTCGGTGTCGGACGGCGATGCCAGGTGCCCCTGGCCGTCCAGCCCGACCCCCACGACCGGCGCGTCCACCCCGATCCGCTGGATCCTGATCCGGGTCGGCTCGGCCGGCCCCAGGCTCCGGGTCGCCACGCCAGGCGTGCCCGTCGACACCATGCGCTCCACCGCCCCCGGGGTCGGCGGCCGCCGCTGCTCCATCCCGTCGGCCACCAGCCAGCCCGCTGCCGCCAGTCCTGCCACGACGACGGCAAGGACGCCGGCCGCTCGCCGATCGGCGAACCATCGTCTCCGCACCCTCGAAAGCCAACCGTGAGCGCCCGGCGCCTGCACCCCGACACACCCGGCCGTGGTGGCCGAACGACGGCCGGAGCTTTGACATTCCGCTTGAAGTCATACAGTCTTCTCGGCATGTCTGACCGTCACCCGATCGAGTGCGCCGCCATCGAGCTGGCGCTGATCGGTGTGGCCACGCACTGCGTTTCCGACAATCTCTGTCACTGAATCCGCCTGTCCCGACGCGTTGCGCTGATCGCCGCCTCGGGGCGTCGCCCTTCCTGCGGGCGCAGTGCCGCGCACCCTCCCCAAGGCCTGACTGTCGCCCGCCTTCCTCCGTGCACCATCGGTAGCGAAAGGCCCCCTTTCCGATGTCTCGAACCACGTTCACCCCTCGCCGTCTCGCCGCGGCGGCCGTCACCGTCGCGCTGGTCGCCGCAGTGGCGGCGTGCGGACCGAAGGCCGACGGCGGTGGGAGCACCGGCAAGGACGCCGCGCCGCGGCAGGGCGGCACCCTCACCGTCCTCAACCAGAACCCGCAGGACCAGTTCGACCCGGCACGGCTCTACACCTCCGGCGGCGGGAACGTGCCCTCCCTCGTCTTCCGCACCCTCACCACCCGCAACCGGGCCGACGGCGCGGCCGGTACCAAGGTGGTCCCGGATCTCGCCACCGACACCGGCACCCCCTCGGACGGCGCGAAGGTGTGGACGTACCACCTCAAGGACAACCTCACGTTCGAGGACGGCTCGCCGATCACCACCGCCGACATCAAGTACGGCATCGAGAGGTCATTCGCTCCCGAACTCTCGGGCGGGGCACCGTACCTGAGGGACTGGCTGGTCGGCGCCGCGGACTACCAGGGCCCGTACAAGGACGGCCGCGGCCTCGACGCCATCGAGACGCCGGACGAGAAGACCATCGTCTTCCACCTCGACAAGCCCGAGGGCGACTTCCCGTACCTGGCCACCCAGACCCAGTTCGCCCCCGTCCCGAAGGCCAAGGACACCGGATCGAAGTACCAGGACCACCCGGTCTCCTCCGGCCCCTACCAGGTCGAGAAGAACGAGAACGACGGCACTCACATCATCCTCAAGCGCAACCCCAACTGGTCCGCGGCGACGGACGACCAGCGCAAGGCGTACCCGGACACCATCGACGTGCAGTCCGGCCTCGACCCGGCGGTGATCAACCAGCGCCTCACCGCCGGCACCGGCGCCGACGCGGCCGCCGTCACCACCGACACCAACCTCGGCCCGTCCGAACTCGCCCAGGCGAAGAACGACCCGGCCCTCGCCGCCCGCGTCGGCACCGGCCACTTCGGCTACGTCGACTACCTGGCGTTCAACCCCAAGGTGAAGCCCTTCGACGACCCCAAGGTCCGGCAGGCGATCGCCTACGCGGTCAACCGCACCTCGGTCGTCAACGCCGCCGGCGGCTCCTCGCTCGCCGAGGTGGCCACCACCTACCTGCCCGCCCAGGAGACCTTCGGGTACACGCCCTACGACCCGTTCCCGGCCGGCGCCACCGGCAACCCGGACAAGGCCAAGGAGCTGCTGAAGGAGGCCGGCTACCCGGACGGCCTGACCATCACGCTCACCCACTCCGCCGAGACCGGCAAGGGCTACGGCCCGAACCTGGCCACCGCCGTCCAGGACGGCCTGAAGGCGGCCGGGATCACCGTCCGGCTGGAGGTGCTGGACGGCAGCAAGTACTCCAAGACGATCCACACCGTCGGCACCGAGCCCGGCCTCTTCCTCTCCGGCTGGGGCGCCGACTGGCCCTCCGGCGGCCCGTTCCTCGCGCCGGTCTTCGACGGCCGGCAGATCGTCACCGACGGCTACAACTTCAACTCCGCGCAGCTGAACGACCAGTCGGTGAACGACGAGATCGACCGGATCAACACGATCACCGACCACGCCGAGGCCGCCAAGCGCTGGGGCGCCCTGGACAAGCGCATCGGCGAGCAGGCCCTCACCGTCCCGCTGTTCCACCCCGTCTACAAGCGGCTCGCCGGCAAGGACGTCCACAACATCGTCATCAGCGACTGGACCGGTGTGCTCGACATCTCCCAGGTCGCGGTCAAGTAGCGGCCGGGATCGGACGGATCGGTCGAACAACCATGGCTCCACAGGAACCCAGAACCGGGCAGGCCCGCGCGGCCTCCCCGGCCGCCGGGGGGCGACAGGCGTGGCGGCGGCTGCTCGCGCGGCGCGCCGCCCTCGCCGCCGGCCTCGTCATCGTCCTGCTCGCCCTGATCGCGGTGGCGGCACCGCTGCTCAGCGCGATCGCGGGGCAGGACCCCACCAGATTCCACGACGACCTGCTCGACTCGGCGGCCGGCGGCGTGCCCACCGGCTCCTTCGGCGGCGTCAGCGCCGGGCACTGGCTCGGCGTCGAACCGGGCACCGGACGCGACGTGTTCGCCCGGCTGGTGCACGGCGCCCGGATCTCGCTGCTCGTCGCCGTCGGCGCCACCCTCGTCCAGGTCGCCATCGGCGTCCTGCTCGGCCTCGCCGCGGGCCTGGGCAGCCGGCTGCTCGACCAGGTGATCGGCAACACCACCGAGGCGATGCTCGCGCTGCCCTCGCTGGTCTTCGCCATCGCACTGATGGCGATCGTGCCCTCCGGCTTCCCCCGCCCGCTGCTGCTGACGCTGGTCATCGGACTGCTGGGCTGGAGCGGCACCTCCCGGCTGGTCCGGGCCCAGACGCTCAGCCTCAAGCAGCTCGACTACGTGGCCGCGGCCCGGCTCGCCGGCGCCACCCGGTGGCGGATCGCCCGCCGGGAGCTGCTGCCGTCCCTGGCCGCGCCGGTCATCACGTACGCGGCGGTGCTGCTGCCGATGAACGTGATCTCCGAGGCCGGGCTCTCCTTCCTCGGCGTGGGCGTCAAGCCGCCGACCGCGTCGTGGGGCCAGATGCTCTCCGGCGCGACCACCTGGTTCCGGGCGGACCCGATGTACGTGCTGCTCCCGTCCGCGCTGCTGTTCACCACCGTGCTCGCCTTCACCGTGCTCGGCGACTCCCTCCGCACCGAGCTCGACCCACGGGCGGCCTCCCGGCTGCGGGTCGGAACGGCACGCGGCACCGGCCCTTCGACTACCGGCCGGTCGGACGCCGCCCGGTCGGACACCGCCGAGTCGGGCACCGCCGAGGAGGCCGCCGCATGACCCGCTTCCTGCTCCGCAAGGCCGTCGGCATGGCCGGCGTCCTGCTCGCCCTCTCCCTGATCGTCTACGCGGTGTTCTACATCGCCCCCGGCGACCCCGCCCAGCTCGCCTGCGGCGAGAAGTGCAGCCCGGCCCAGGTCCTCCAGGTGCGCGAACGGCTCGGCCTCGACGCACCGGTGTACCTCCAGTACGCCCACTTCCTCCAAGGCGTCGTCGCCGGCCGCGACTTCAGCGCCGGGACGGGCCTGATGCACTGCCCCGCGCCGTGCCTGGGCATCTCCTACCGCAGCGGCGAGCAGGTCACCGACATGATCACCGCCCGGCTCCCGGTGACGGCCTCGCTGGCGCTCGGCGCGATGGTGATCTGGCTGGTCCTCGGCGTCGGCGCCGGGCTGCTCTCCGCGCTGCGCCGGGGCCGGCTCAGCGCGCGCCTGCTGACCGCGCTGACCCTGACCGGCATCTCCGTCCCGGTGTTCGTCATCGGCCTGGTGCTGCTCATCGTCCTCTGCGCCCAGCTCCAGTGGCTGCCGTTCCCGGCCTACGTGCCGCTCACCGAGGACCCGCAGCAGTGGTTCTGGGGCCTGCTGCTGCCCTGGTTCTCGCTCGCGCTCATCGAGTCCGCCAAGTACGCCCGGCTGACCCGCTCCGCCATGCTGGAGACCCTCGCCGAGGACCACATCCGGACCTTCCGGGCGTACGGCGTCAGCGAACGGCGCCTGGTGACCAGGCACGCGATGCGCGGCGCGCTCACCCCGGTGATCGCGCTCACCGCGCTGGACCTCGGGTCGGTGTTCGGGTCCGCCGTGCTGACCGAGTCGTTGTTCGGACTCCCGGGGCTCGGCAAGCTGCTGGTCACCTCGGTCGGCCTGATCGACCTGCCGACCGTCGTCGGGCTCACCCTCGTCACCGGGTTCTTCGTGGTCCTCGCCAATGTCATCGCGGACGTGCTCTACGCGGTGTCCGACCGAAGGGTGGTCATGACATGAGCGCCGAACTTCCTGGCTCCGCCCTGGTCGACGTCCGGGACCTGGTCGTCGAGTTCCCGGTCGGCGACGGCCACGTACGCGCCGTCGACGGGGTGACCTTCAGCCTGGAGGCCGGGCAGGCGCTCGGCATCGTCGGCGAGTCCGGCTCGGGCAAGAGCACCGTCGCCTACGGACTGCTCGGCCTGCACCACGGGACGGGCGCCCGGATCGGCGGCTCGGTCCGGGTCGCCGGCGTCGACGCCGTCACCGCCGAGGGCGACGAACTCCGGCGCCTGCGCGGCGGGTTGGCGGCCATGGTGTTCCAGGACCCGCTCTCCGCCCTCGACCCGTACTACGCGGTGGGCGACCAGATCGCCGAGGTCGTGCGGGTGCATCGGGCCGTCTCCCGCCGGGCGGCCAGGGCCCGGGCCGTCGAGGTGCTCGACCGCGTCGGCATCGCCGACGCGGCCCGGCGCTCGCGGTCACGTCCGCACGAGTTCAGCGGCGGCATGCGCCAGCGGGTGCTGATCGCGATGGCCCTGGCCTGCGAGCCGCAGCTGCTGGTCGCCGACGAGCCGACGACCGCGCTCGACGTCACCGTCCAGGCCCAGATCCTCGACCTGCTGCACGAGTTGCGCGCCGAGACCGGGGCCGGGCTGGTCCTGGTCAGCCACGACCTGGGCGTGGTCGCCGGGAGCGTCGACCGGGTGCTGGTGATGAAGGACGGCCGGGCGGTGGAACACGGCCCGGTCACCCAGGTGCTGCACGCTCCGCGCGAGCCGTACACCCGCGCGCTGCTGTCGGCGGTGCCGCGAGTCGACGCTCCGGAGGTTCCGGGCGCTCCGGCCGGGCCTGCCGGGTCTGCGGGGCCTGCGGGGCCTGTCACGGGCGAGGTCCTGCTCGAAGCCGCCGACCTGCGCCGGGAGTTCGCCACGCGCGGCGTCGTCCGGCGCACCGCCCCCGTCACCGCCGTGGACGGCGTCTCGCTCACCGTACGGTCCGGCGAGACGCTGGGCATCGTCGGTGAGTCCGGCTCGGGCAAGAGCACGCTCGGGCGGATGCTCGTCCGGCTGCTGGAGCCGACCGGTGGCCGGCTCCACTACCGCGGCCGGGACATCGGTGCACTCGGGGAGAAGGACCTGCGCCCGCTCCGACGGGAGCTGCAGATGGTCTTCCAGGACCCGGCGTCCTCGCTCAACCCGCGCCGCACCATCGGGGAGTCCGTCGCCGACCCGCTCCGCGTCGCCGGCGAGCGCGACGAGCGCCGCATCCGTGCCCGGGTCGGTGAGCTCCTCGAACACGTGGGGCTCGACGCCGACTGGTACCACCGCTATCCGCACGAGTTCTCCGGCGGGCAGCGGCAACGGGTCGGCATCGCCCGCGCGCTCGCACCCCGGCCGCGACTGATCGTCTGCGACGAACCGGTCTCCGCGCTGGACGTCACCACGCAGGCTCAGGTGGTCGAGTTGCTGGGCAGGCTGCAGCGCGACCTCGGTCTGGCGCTGGTCTTCATCGCCCACGACCTCGCCGTGGTCCGGCAGGTGAGCGACCGGGTCGCGGTGATGCGGGCCGGGCGGATCGTGGAGCAGGGCGACGCCGCCACGGTGTACGGCTCCCCCCAGCACGCCTACACCAAGGGCCTGCTGGCCGCCGTGCCGGTGCTGGACCCGGCCGAGGCGACCGCCCGGCGCCATGCCCGGCTGGCGTCCGCCGGGGCCTGACCCGGCTCCCGGCAGCCGGCTCGGCCTGCATCCCGCGGGGTGCAGGCCGAGTCCTGCGCAGGCCCCTCGCCGAGGCCGAGGCCCGGCCCGGCGAGACGGCCGTGTCGGAACGATGTCGGGTGGGCCGTTCTGCCCGGAGACCGGTCCGAACCTCTAGGGCGTGGGCGGGAGTTCGCCGGAGCCGCGGACGATGAGGCGGGTGGGGACGGTGACGGTCCGGGCCCGGCTGCGGTCTCCGTCGAGGCGGGCGAGGGCGAGTTCGGCCGCGGCGGCACCGATGGCGGCCGGGTCCTGGGCGACGGCCGTGATGGCGGGTTCCAGCACCTCCGCGAACGGCAGGTCGTCGAAGGAGACGAGGGCGATGTCGCGTCGGCCCGCGCGGGCCAGCCCGAGTACGGTGCCCATGGCGGACAGGTTGTTGGCGGCGAGGATCGCGGTCGGCGGCTCCGCCTGCCGCAGCAGTCGGATGGTGGCCTCGGTGGCCTCGGCCTGGGTGTGGCCGTCGACCACCAGCGCGCGGTCGTAGGGCAGGCCGGCGGCCTCGAGTGCCTCTCGATAGCCGGCCAGGCGCTCGCGGCGGGTGAAGAGGCCCACCGGCCGGTCGCCGACGAAGGCGATCCGCCGGTGCCCGCCGGCGATCAGGTGGGCGGTGCCGTCGCGGCCTCCGTCCCGGTTGGAGCTGACTACGCAGTCGGCGGTCAGGCCGGCGCCGGGCCGGTCGAGGAAGATCACCGGCATCCCGCCGCTGCGGGCCGCCCGCAGGTGGGCGTGGTCGGCCCGGGCCGTGGGTGCCACCATCAGGGCGCTGACCCGGCGGGCCAGGAAGGTGCTGGTCAGTGCCCGTTCCCGGTCGGGGTCGTCGGCGCTGGAGCCCATCAGCAGGGTCAGTCCGCGTTCGCGGATCGCGTCCTCGATTCCTCCGGCGACGGTGCCGAAGAACGGGTTGCCCATGTCGGGGATGATCAGTCCGACGGTGGTGTCGGGGCCACCGGTGCGGATGTTGCGGGCCATCAGGTTCGGGTGGAAGCCCAGCCTCTCGACCGCCGCCAGGACCTTCTCGCGGGTCTGCGCCGAGGTCGGGCCGTCGCCGTTGAGCACTCGGGAGACGGTTTTCGCGCTGACGCCGACCTCCTGAGCCACATCGTGCAGCGTCGTACGACGGGGCGCGGCCATGTACCCACCTTCACCAGGCAGCGGCCCGGGTCTCGCGCGCGAGGCCACTGCGGAGGACTCTTTTCTCAGTTGGTGCCGATCCCGGCGGCCTTGGCGGCCCCGGCATCCGCGACAACGGTACCGCCGCCGTCCTCGTCGACGGTGAGCGCGCCGGTCATGATGGCGACCACCTCCGACATCGAGTAGTCGCCGGGCTTGATCAGGGCTGCGCGCCGGCCCATCCGGTGCACGTGGATCCGGTCGGCGATCTCGAAGACGTGGGGCATGTTGTGGCTGATGAGCACCACCGGGAGACCCTTGTCGCGGACCCGGCGGATCAGGTCGAGCACCTGTCCGGACTCCTTGACGCCGAGCGCGGCCGTGGGCTCGTCCATCACCACCACGCTGTGGGCCCAGGCGACGGCGCGGGCCACGGCCACGGCCTGGCGCTGGCCGCCGGAGAGCGTCTCGACCGGCTGGGTGAGCGAGCGCAGCCCGATCTTCAGGTCGGCCATGTGCTCGGCCGCCTCCTCGCGCATCCTCTTCTTGTCGAGCATCCTCAGCACACTGCCGAGCGGGCCGGGCCGGCGCAGTTCACGGCCGAGGAACATGTTGGAGGCGATGTCCATCGAGGCGGCGACCGCGAGGTCCTGGTAGACGGTCTCGATGCCGTGCGCCCGGGCGTCCTGCGGGCCGTTGAAGCGGATGACCTCGCCGTTCAGGCGGATCTCCCCCTCGTCGGGGGTGACGGCCCCGGTCAGGGCCTTGACGAGGCTGGACTTGCCGGCGCCGTTGTCGCCGATCACGGCGAGGACCTCTCCCGGCAGGAGGTCGAAGTCGGCGCCGTCGATGGCGGTGACGTGGCCGTAGCGCTTGATCAGGCCGCGGGCCTGCAGGACGGGGGTGGGAGTCTCGGTGCTCATCAGCGGGTCCTCTTCCGGGAGATCTGGTCGACGGTGACGGCGAGGATGACCAGGACGCCGGTGATCAGCGTCTGATAGATGGACGCGACGCCCATCAGCTGGAGGCCGTTGCGGAACACTCCGACGATGAGGGCACCGATCAGCGAGCCGAGCACGCTGCCGCGACCACCGAACAGGCTGGTGCCGCCGAGCACCACGGCGGTGATGCTGTCGAGGTTGTCCGTCTGCCCGGCCTGCGGGTCGCCGACGCCGGTGCGGGAGATCAGGAGCAGCGCGGCGACACCGTAGACCAGTCCGGCCAGCGCGTACAGGCCGATGGTGAGCCGGCCGATGCGGATGCCGTTGAGCCGGGCGGCTTCGGAGCTGTTGCCGAGGGCGTAGACGTGCCGGCCCCAGGACGTGCTGCTCAGCAGGTAGGCGAAGAGGGCGAACAGGGTCAGGGCGACGAGCGAGCCGTAGGTTACGTCGGTGCGGCCGAGCGGGAACGTGCTGCCGAGGAACGTCAGCCGGCTCGGCAGGTCGGAGACGGTCTGCTCCTTCGAGTAGATGTGGGTGAGGGCGAAGGCCACGTTCAGCATGCCGAGCGTGACGATGAACGGCGGCAGCGGGATCAGCTTCACCAGCAGACCGTTGACCAGTCCGAAGCCCGCGCAGACCGTGAGCCCGAGCGCGATCGCGGCCAGCGGCGGCACCGTGCCCTCCGCGGCCAGCTTCGCGATCATGATCGATCCGAAGGCCATCACCGCCCCGCAGGACAGGTCGATGCCGGCGGTCAGGATGATCAGCGTCTGGCCGATGGCCAGTGTGCCGACCACCATCACCTGCTGGATGACCAGCGAGAAGTTCCCGCCGGAGAGGAACTGATCCGTCGTCAGGGAGAAGAAGGCGCAGGCCAGAACGAGAGCGGCGAGCGGGCCCGCGGTCGGTGCGGTCATGATCCGGCGAGCGAGCGTCGGCCCGGTGAGGTCCGCGTACGGGGCGGTGGATGTCGTCATGAGGAGGGTCCTTGCCGGTGGAGCCGGTCGACGTGCCGAGCGGACGGCGTCGCACCGGCAGAGCGGAAGCGGCCCGGGCGGGGTCGGGTCGGGGAGTCCTGCCCGGGCCGCTGCTTCGGAGCGGGGATCAGCCCCAGCAGTTGGCCAGGCCGAAGCCGGTGTCCTTGGAGTCCACGCCCGTCTGCGGCTTTTCGGTGATCAGGGTGACGCCGGTGTCGGTGTAACCCGAGGCCTTGGTACCGGTCTTGGCGAAGTCGGCGACCGCCTTGACGCCCTTCTCGGCCATCAGCAGCGGGTACTGCTGCGAGGTCGCCGCGATCTTCCCGTCCTTGACCGCCTGGGTGCCGGTGCAGCCGCCGTCGATCGAGACGATCATCACGTCCTTCTCCCGGCCCTTGGCCTTGAGTGCGGTGTACGCGCCCAACGCGGTGGGTTCGTTGATGGTGTACACGAGGTTGAGGTCGGGGGCCTTCTGGAGGCAGTTCTCCATCGCGGTCTGGGCCTTGGCCTGGTCGCCGCCGGCGTCCTGGGAACAGGCCAGCGCCGGGTCGCCCGCGGGGATGCCGAAGCCCTGCAGGAAGCCGTCGTGGCGCAGCTGGCCGACGGCGACGCCGGGGGCGAGGTCCAGGGTGGCGATCTTCGGGCTCTTGCCCGCCATGGCGGCCTTGGCGTACTGGCCGATCAGCACGCCGGCCTGCTTGTTGTCGGTGGCGAACAGGGCGTCGGTGCCGTCCTGCGGGTCGGTCGGGCTGTCCAGGGCGATCACCAGCACACCCTTGTCCCGGGCCTTCTTGATCGCGGGCAGGATCGCCTTGGAGTCGCTGGGCGTGATCAGGATGCCCTTCACACCCGAGGCCACCATGTTCTCGATCGCGGCGATCTGACCGGCGTTGTCGCCGTCGAACTTGCCGGCCGCCGTGCTCAGCGTGACGCCGTCCTCCTGGGCGGCCTTCTGTGCACCCTCCTTCATCTTGACGAAGAACGGGTTGGTGTCGGTCTTGGTGATCAGGCCGACCTTGACCGCACCTCCGGAGGAACCGGTATCGGCGGAGCCCTTCGAGCCCGAGCCACAGGCGGTCAGCGTGAGCGCCATGGCGCCGACCAGGACGGCGGCGGAGGCTCTGAACAGGGTGGGGTGGGGAGTGCGAGACATCGTGGCTCCTAGGAGGTGCGGCCTCGGGGGCAGGGCCTGGGGTGGGCGGCAACCGCACTGTCATCGTTGACTTATGTCAGCGTTGACATCCGCTTGACGAGGATGATGAAGTCTGCGTGACCGAGGCCACAAGCCCCGCAGCCGTAACGACTGGGTAACGCGACCGCAATGACCCGTACCGATCCGCGGGAACGATCCTCGAACTCCGCGGGCCCGATCCGAGGCCAAGTCCCGGCCTCCAGACCGAACTTGATCCCGAAAGGCGGACCGATGGCCCAGCGCCCGATCGCCGTCCTCGGCGAGTGCGTCGCCGACGCCTTCGCCGACACCCTCCAGCAGCGCCCCGGTGAGCTCGCCCTGCGCGTGCTGCCGGGCGGCGGACCGGCCAACACCGCTGTGGCGCTCGCCCGGCTCGGTACCACCACTCGCTTCCTCGGCCGGATCTCCGCCGACGCCTTCGGCGAGCTCTTCCGCACCCACCTGACCTCCGCCGGCGTCGACCTCGCCGGCGTCGTCGCCGCACCCGAGCCCAGCACGATGGCCATCGCGACCTTCGACGAGCAGGGCCAGGCCCGCTACTCCTTCCACGCCCAGGCCACTGCCGACTGGCAGTGGACCGACGCCGAACTCGCCGCCGCCCACAGCGAGGACGCCGCCTGTCTCCACACCGGCTCCCTCGCGCTGGTCCGCGCGCCCGGAGGCGAGCGGATCGAGCGCCTGCTCGCGCGAGCGCGGACCGGCACCACCATCTCCATCGACCCCAACGTCCGCCCGCTGCTCGTCGATCCACGCACCTACCGGGCCCGCCTGGCCCGCTGGTGCACGCTGACCGACATCCTGCGCCTCAGCTCGGACGACCTGGAACTGCTCATGCCCGGTGTGACACCCGAGCGCGCCTGCGACGCCTGGCACCTGGCCGGGGTACGACTGGTGGTGATCACCCTGGGCGCCCGCGGCGCGGTGGCCTCCCTGGACGGCGTCCGGGTGCGGGTACCCGCACCGCCGGTCGACGTCGTGGACACCATCGGCGCCGGCGACTCGTTCACCGCCGGGCTGCTCCACCGCCTGTCCCTCGCCGGCCGACTGGGCGGAAGGCTCGACGGCCTGACCATCGACGAGGTCTCCGACGCCTGCCACTACGCCGCCCGCGTCGCCGCCCTCACCTGCTCGGCCGCCGGCCCCAACCCACCGTGGGCACACCAACTGGACGCGGGGCCCGCAGTCGCCGCCCACTAGCGTCGAGGGCGCCGGCGCACCAACGCCGAGCGGCCTGGGCCTTGTGGCACCGACACGGGATCGGCCAGGGTGCGGGAGCTGCCGCGCAGTAGCCGTAGTCGGCCCAGCCCGCCAGGTCGAAGCGTCGGGCCGGCTCACGGCATCAATCGTCCGGCGTCCAGCGGACATCGCAGGGCCGGGTTGTTTTGTTGCCATTCCGGCAACAAAACAAC
>NZ_JBFBDY010000086.1:0-17174 GCF_040683475.1 Kitasatospora sp. NPDC093558
GCCGCCCTTCGGCGCCGCGTACGGCGCCGACGTGCCGCCGCCCGCCAAGGTCCGGCGCAAGCCCTCGAAGCTGGTCGTCGCGACCGTCGTGGCGGCGCTGCTCGGCCTGGGCGTCGGCTCGGGGGTGACGTACCTCGCGATGGACGGCCACGGCGACCGCTCGCAGCGCGTGGCGAAGCCGCAGGCCGCGCCGTGGGAGAACGGCCCGTGGAACGACTTCCCCGGCTTCGGCGGCGGTAACGGTGGCGACGGATCCGGCGGCAACGGGGGCAACGGCTCCGGCGGCAGCGGTGGCAAGGGTGGCGGCAACGGCAAGACCCGGCCGGGCGCCGGCGGCGCGATCGACCTGGTGAACCGGATCACCCTGCCCGTCCCGTCCGGCTGGGACGCGGGCCACACCCGCGACGGCTTCGCCTCGATGAGCGTCGGCACCTACGCCTGCCCGGGCGGCGGCAGCGGCACCTGCACACTCGGCGGCGTGAACACCGGCCACATCGACGGCGCCACCGACGTCCAGGCGGCGGCCAAGAGCGACATCGCGCCGGCGGCCAAGGAGGCCTACGGCGACATCACCGGCCACCAGGAGCTCAAGTCCGAGGCCGTCACCGTGAACGGCAAGAACGGCTACCTCGTGCGCTGGAAGGTCGACGCGTCCAAGGGCAACAACGGCTACGTGCAGACCGTGGTCTTCCCGTCCGCCGACGGCACCGGCCTCGTCTCGGTGCACTTCGGCTTCGACATCGCCGACAAGGCGCCGGACCTCGGCGTGATGGACACCATCGTCAAGGGCATCGGTGACTACAAGGGCAAGCTGCCCTCGATGCCGCTGCCCGGCGGCGGCGCGGGCGGCGCGGGTGACCCGGGCACGGGCGGCACCACCACCTGAGCGCCGAGACTCCTCACGCACAGCGGCGGCCCACCCGGAACCTCCCGGGTGGGCCGCCGTCGTTCACTTCAAGCGCGGGGAGCCGGACCGGACGGGGGTGGACCGGCCCGGCCCCGCATCCGGCCCTCAGGAATCGCGTCGAACAGCCTCGACGCGACGGCGCCGGAGCACCATGCCGGCCCAGCCGACGCCGATCGCCGCCGCGCCGGCGAGCAGCAGCGGACCGGTGGCCGACGTGCCGACGGCCGCGTCGGCGGTCGGCACCACGAGACCGGCCGGGGAGTTGGGGTCGCCGCCGTGGCCGTGGTGGGCGACCGTTGACTTCGGGGCGTCCGCGGCGATCTGCGCGTCGCTCGGCGCGGCCGGGGCCTGCGCCGCGAGCGCGGACACCGGCGCGCCGCCGGCCGCGGCGGGCTGGCCGAAGTCGACGTCCGAGCAGCTGTAGAACGCCTCCGGGCTGTCGCTGCGCTGCCAGATCGTGTAGAGCAGCTGGCGGCCGGTGCGCTGCGGCAGCGTGCCCGGGTAGGTGTAGTACCCGTTGGTCGCGGTGCGGTCGACCTGCGCCTGGGCGACAGGCGTCGGGTCGAGGTCGGACCACTTGAGGGGCTTGGTGGGGTCGTAGCCCTGCTTGGTGATGTAGACGGTCTGGGTGCCGAGGTGCGGCGCGGTGGTGCGGAACTGGAAGGTGAAGGCGCCCGCGCTGACGGCGGTGGCCGGCCAGTCGGTGCGCGGCCAGTCCAGGGCCTGGTACTTGTCGCGGTTGGCCGAGCACAGCTTGCCGTCCGGGATCAGCGCCTGGTGGTTGCCGTTGGCGTTGGCGATGTTGACCTCGTTCCAGTCGTAGAGCGGCTGGGTGCCGCTCGCCGCGACGAGGTCCTTGCAGACCTGGGAGACGGGGTGCTCGGGACCCTCGGCGTAGCAGGCCGCGACCCGGCTGACGGGACCGGTCATCGTGCCGTGGGCACTGGCGGTGCCGGCGGTGGCCGCCGCCATCGCGAGGACCGCGGCGCCGACGGCGCCGACGGACAGGGCACTTCGCTTGATGGACATGGGGTGGGGACTCCTCGACCGTCGTTCCGGGCGAGTGTGGGGGAGCGGACACGCCTGCCCGTTCGGGGGCCGCGGCCCGGATCGCGGGCCCCCGGGCAGAGCGTAGGATTGGTCTGGACCAGATGGCAATAGCCTGGCGTGATGCGGTTATTGACGGACTGTAGGCTCCCAAGCAGCGCAAAGGCCCGACGGGACACCGGGGTTAGGTGTTCCATCGGGCCTGCTTAAGGCTCCGGAAAGGTCAGATGGTCAGGTTGGTGATGTCCCGGGCCTGGATGACCTTTCCGTGGATCGTGGCGTTGCCGCCGATCATGTTCTGGACCGAGCCGGCCTGGCCGGGCTCCTCCGGTGCGAACTCCTTGAGCAGTGCGCGGAGTTCCTCGACCGCCTCGGGGTTGTCGCGGAACAGGGTGCGCAGCCGGGTGCGCAGCACCGCCGTCTGGTCGTTCAGGGCCTCCTCGTCGTCGCCCGCGTCCAGCACCCCGGCCCGGATCGTCTCCAGGTCGGTGCCCGCCGCCTGGTCCCGCTCGCCCCGCCCGAAGAGCCGGGCGATCCGCGAACTTGCCTGCCCCCAGGCGGCCTTGGCCATCAGTCCGGCCAGCGCGGTGGCCCCCGACTTCACCATCTCCTGCACGAGCTCGGCGTCCATGCGGCCCCTCCGTGTCGCTGTTGTGCTTGTGGCCACCACGGTAGAGCACAGGCCGACGGTGGGTCAGAGGAACGTCCTCCCCTCGCCCCGGTACGTCGGGACGGTCCGGGCGATCCGGTCGCCCTCGATCAGGTGCAGTTCGGCGAAGCGCTCGCACAGTTCGCCCGCCTTGGCGTGCCGGAACCAGACCCGGTCGCCGATCAGCAGGTCGTCCGCGGCGGCGCCGAGCAGCGGGGTCTGCACCTCGCCCGCGCCTTCCATCGGGTCGTAGCGCAGCCCCTCCGGCAGGTACGGCACCGGGGAGCGGTCGGGGCCGGCCGGGCCGGAGGCGGGGTAGCCGCCGCCGAGGACCGTCACCACGCCGACGCCAGGACGCCGGACGACCGGCTGGCCGAACAGTGCGGCCGGACGGCCCCGGAACGCCCGGTAGTTGTCGAACAGCCGCGGCTGGTAAAGGCCGGAGCCGGCCGCCACCTCGGTGACGGCGCGCTCGGCCACCGTGCTCTCCACGCTGCCGGTGCCGCCGCCGTTGACGAACTCCAGCTCGGCGACCTGCCGCAGCCGCCGGACCACGGCCGCGCGCCGCTCGGCCAGTTCGGTCCTGGCCTTCGCCTGCATGGCCCGGATCAGCCGCGAGCGCACCGGACGTCCGTGCACGAGGTCCCCCACCCCGGCGACGTGCCCCTCGTACGCCATCAGGCCGACGACCCGGAAGCCCCGGCGGCGCTGGACGAGTTCGGCGAAGGCGCCGAGGTCCTCGGGGGTGCGCAGCGGCGAGCGGCGGGCGCCGACCCGGACGCGTCCGCCGAGCAGGTGCAGCGCGGTGTCGAGCTCCAGGCAGACCCGCACCTCGGCGTCGCCGCCGCGGGCCTTGTCGATCAGGTCGAGCTGGGCGGGGTCGTCGAGGACGAGGGTGATCCCACGAGCGAGCTCGGGGTCGGCGGTCAGCTCGGCGAAGCCGTCGCGGTCGGCGCTGGGGTAGGCGAGCAGGATGTCGCGCAGGCCGGTGCGGGCGAGCCAGAGCGACTCGCCGAGGGTGAAGCTCATCACCCCGGCGAAGCCGTCCGTGGCGAGCGCGCGTTCCAGCAGCGCCCGGCAGCGCAGGGACTTGCTGGCGACCCGGACCGGTTTGCCGCCCGCGCGGCGGGCCAGGTCGGCGGCGTTGGCGTCGAAGGCGGCGAGGTCGACGACGGCGACCGGCCCGTCCAGGTGCGCGGTGGCCCGGTCGTAGCGGGCGCGGTCGGACACCGGGGTGGCGCTGGGGGCGGGTTCGAGCATCACCATGCGCGCAGGCTGCCACACCCGGCTACCCGTGGGTAGGGGGCGCGTGCGGATTTGTGCGGCTCCCGGTACGGGGTGGCATAGGGTCGGCCGGGTGGACCGCAAAGACTTCTCCAACCCGGCGTTCGTCGGCAAGAGCATCCCGAACCCCGGTTTCGGTGACGACGACGGCACCGCCGACCCGGCGCTGACCGCGGCGCTCGCCCGCTGGTCGCAGGACCGCGCGGCCGAGCCCGAGGTGCTGACGGCGCTCACCCCGACCCGGCTGATGGTCCCGATCGTCGCGCTGCTCGGCGAGGTCGAGGTGGACGAGCACGGGCACAAGCACGACAAGACCAGCGACATGGCGGTGCCGGTGCTGGAGGCCCCGGACGGGCGCCGCGCGCTGCCGGCGTTCACGTCACTCGAGACGCTCGCCCGCTGGCGCGCCGACGCCCGTCCGGCGCCGGTGGCGGCCCCGCAGGCGGCGATGGTCGCGTACTCGGAGAAGGCCGACACCCTGCTGGTCGACCCGGCCGGCCCGGTGCCGTACCAGCTGACCGGCGCCCGCCTGCGCGCGCTCGCCGAGAACCGGCCGTACCTGCCGCCGCTGCGCGACCCCGAGGTGCGCGAGGCGGTGCGGGCGCTGCTGGCGGACGAGCCGCAGGTGGTGTCGGGCCTGCTCGGGCCGGGCGAGGGCTCGGACGGGGTGCTCGCGGTGGTGTTCGATGCGGCGCTGGACCAGGCGGGCGTGCAGGCGGCGGCCCAGCGGGTCGGCCGGGCGGTGGCGGCGGACCCGGTGCTGCGGGTCCGGCTCGACCGCGGCCTGGACCTGGCGGTGCTGCCGGCGAGCGCGCAGCTGCCGGGCGAGCCGCTGTACCGGCGGTAGGAACGACTGAGGCACCTACCGAATTTGGTAGGTGCCTCGAAGAGGGCCGCTCAGGAGTAGACCGGCCCCGTGAACTTCTCGCCCGGCCCGGCGCCCGGCGCGTCCGGCACGATGGAGGCCTCGCGGAAGGCCAGCTGCAGCGAGCGCAGGCCGTCGCGCAGTGGGGCGGCGTGGAAGTTGCTGATCTCCGGGGCGCCGGCGGTGACGAGCCCGGCGAGTGCGGTGATGAGCTTGCGGGCCTCGTCGAGGTCCTTGTCCTTCTCGCCGCCCTCGGCCAGACCGCACTTGACGGCCGCGGCGCTCATCAGGTGCACCGCGACGGTGGTGATCACCTCGACGGCGGGGACCTCGGCGATGTCCCGGGTCAGGTCGTCGAAGCCGATCGCGTCGTCCGCGGCGGGGGTCTGGGTGGGCTCGCTGCTCAAGGGGGGCTCGTTCCGTCGTGCCGTGTAGGTACACGTGGAGCGTACAAGGGCACCCGCGGAAGGGCGGAATAGCGTTCGACCCCCCGGCGCTGTATGCTTCGAGACTGACCGGCCGGGATCCCGTATGGGCACCTGGCCAGCAAGTGGAGGCTCCACCCAGGAGGCCCGAGAGGGCAACCGCGAAAGTCTCCCACCTGATCGGCCTCGCGGTCGACGGGTCCCGGTCCGCGACGGGCGCCACGGCGCCGAGTCGCCGCAGCGCCCCTCACCGGGTGCCGCCCCCGGATTGTGTGGAGCCCCG
Source organism: Kitasatospora sp. NPDC093558 (assembly GCF_040683475.1). NCBI lineage: Bacteria > Bacillati > Actinomycetota > Actinomycetes > Kitasatosporales > Streptomycetaceae > Kitasatospora > Kitasatospora sp. NPDC093558. Next base: position 5,461 of record NZ_JBFBDY010000086.1, read on the forward strand.
CTTGTACCGAGCGGGGCTTTTTTCGTGTCGCGGTGCACACGGTGCCGGCAGGTGCCGGGCAGCGCAGCACGAATGAAGCCCCGCCCAGTGGTCGAGTCCACTACGTGCGACCGCCGCCCGACGGCCGCATCGCAGAAGGTGCAACCGAGGAGGCCCCATCAGCACCGAGCCCCGCATCAACGACCGGATTCGCGTCCCGGAGGTGCGACTCGTCGGTCCCAGCGGCGAGCAGGTCGGCATCGTGCCGCTTGCCAAGGCGCTGGAGCTCGCGCAGGAGTACGACCTCGACCTGGTCGAGGTCGCGGCGACCGCCCGGCCGCCGGTGTGCAAGCTCATGGACTACGGCAAGTTCAAGTACGAGTCGGCCATGAAGGCCCGTGAGGCGCGCAAGAACCAGGCGCACACGGTCATCAAGGAGATGAAGCTCCGGCCGAAGATCGACCCGCACGACTATGACACCAAGAAGGGTCACGTCGTCCGGTTCCTCAAGCAGGGCGACAAGGTCAAGATCACGATCATGTTCCGTGGTCGTGAGCAGTCCCGCCCCGAGCTGGGCTTCCGTCTGCTGCAGCGGCTCGCCGACGACGTCCAGGACCTGGGCTTCGTCGAGTCCTCGCCGAAGCAGGACGGCCGGAACATGATCATGGTTCTTGGTCCGCACAAGAAGAAGACCGAGGCGATGGCCGAGGCCCGCGCCCTCGCCGACGCCCGCAAGGCCGAGCGGCTGGGCCGGACCACCGGCTCCGACGCCGCCGCCGCGGACGAGGACGCAGCGCTCGAGGCCGAGAACGCCGCTGCCGAGGCGGAGGCCGACGAGGTCGACGAGGTCGACGTCGAGGCCGCTGCCGAGGTCGAGCAGCCGGCCGAGGCCTCTCAGGACGCCTGAGCCGTCAAGGCCAGGGCGGCCCGGGAGACCGGCCCCCCACGGTGACGGGGCACCCGCCCGGTCACCGCAGATCCATCCAGTTCACGCCCGCGTGGCGAACACCGCGCGGGCGTGAACGGGACCGACGAGGAGATACGGCGAAATGCCGAAGCAGAAGACGCACAGTGGCGCCAGCAAGCGCTTCAAGATCAGTGGCTCTGGCAAGGTGCTGCGCGAGCGCGCCGGCCGCCGCCACCTCCTGGAGCACAAGCCCTCGACGCTGACCCGCAAGCTGGCCGGGACCGTCGAGATGGCCCCCGCTGACGCCAAGAAGATCAAGAAGCTTCTCGGCAAGTGATCGCCCTCCCGCCCGGCGCGAGCCGCGTGCGGGGCAGCTGATCCTTCCCGACCCATTCGAATGACGGACCGCGTGAAGTAGTCCGTGGTCCAACCCAAGGAGTAATCAAGTGGCACGCGTCAAGCGGGCAGTCAACGCCCACAAGAAGCGCCGGGTCATCCTGGAGCGCGCCAGCGGCTACCGTGGCCAGCGTTCGCGCCTGTACCGCAAGGCCAAGGAGCAGGTCACCCACTCGCTGGTCTACAACTTCAACGACCGCAAGAAGCGCAAGGGCGACTTCCGTCAGCTGTGGATCCAGCGCATCAACGCTGCGGCCCGTGCCAACGGCATCACCTACAACCGCTTCGTGCAGGGCCTGAAGGCCGCCAGCGTCGAGATCGACCGCAAGATGCTGGCCGACCTGGCCGTCAACGACCCGGGTGCGTTCGCCTCCCTGGTCGAGGTCGCCCAGAAGGCGCTGCCGGCCGACGTCAACGCCCCGAAGGCTGCCGCCGACGCCGCCTGATCCTCCAGGATCGGCTGAGCTCTGACCGGACCCGCAGGCTCGCCTGCGGGTCCGGTTCTGCGTTTTCCCCGTCCCGTCAGCGCCCCCGTCACCAGAGCCGCACCGAGCCCCAGAGAACGAGACCATGCCGAGCACCGACACCCCCCTGCTGACCTCCCTGCGCTCGCCGCGCGTCGTCGCCGCCCGCCGGCTCGCCAAGCGGAACCAGCGCACCAAGGAGCGCCGCTTCCTGGCCGAGGGCCCGCAGGCCGTCCGGGAGGCCGTCGCGTACGGCCGGCTGCCGGGCTCGGGCGAGCACGCCGTGGTCGAGGTGTACGTCACCCCGGAGGCCGCCGAGCGGCACGCCGGGATCGTCGAGGGCGCGCTCGCCGAGGGGCTGGCGGTGCTGACCGCGACCGACGAGGTGATCGCGGAGATCTGCGACACGGTGACCCCGCAGGGCATCGTCGCGCTCTGCCGCTTCATCGACACCCCGTTCGAGGACGTCCTCGCGGGCCGCCCGAAGCTCGTCGCGATCCTCGCCCACGTCCGCGACCCCGGGAACGCCGGCACCGTGCTGCGCACCGCCGACGCGGCCGGCGCGGACGCCGTGGTGCTCACCGACGCCTCCGTGGACCTGTACAACCCGAAGGCCGTCCGGGCCTCCGTCGGCAGCCTGTTCCACCTGCCGGTCGCCGTCGGCGTGCCGGTCGAGGAGGCGGTCGGGCGGCTGCGCGCGGCCGGGATCCGGGTGCTCGCCGCCGACGGCGCGGGGCAGCGGGACCTCGACCAGGAGCTCGACGAGGGCACCCTGGGCGCGCCCGGCGCATGGGTGTTCGGCAACGAGGCGTGGGGGCTCCCGGAGGAGACCCGCGCGCTCACCGACGAGGTCGTGCGCGTCCCGATCCACGGACACGCCGAGAGCCTCAACCTGGCCACCGCCGCGGCCGTCTGCCTCTACGCCTCGGCCAGGGCGCAGCGCGGGCCCGGCGGCTGTCGCTCGAACGGCTGACGGCACCCCGCACGATCCACCCGCCAGGCCCTACTGCCGGGGGCATGGAGGCGCTAGGGTCTGCCTCGGTGGGGGGAACGGCACGGTGGGTAATCGGGGAGGACACCCATGGTCGGCAACGGGCCCGAGCTCGACCCGGACGACCTGCCGGACGGCCTGGTGGTCGCCGACGCGCTGGGCCGGGTGGTCCGCTTCAACCGGGCCGCGGCCCGGATCACCGGCGTGCCCCCGCAGGCCGCGCTCGGCAGGGCGCTGGACGACGTCCTCCCGCTGGAGGACCTCGACGGGCGCCGCTGGTGGCAGCTGACCGACCCGTACGGCGGCCTCGCGATCCGCACCGGCCAGCCCGAGCGCAACCTGCTGCTGCCCGGCGGCCGGGAGGTGCTGGTCTCCGCCCGCTACGTGCGGGCCGTGCCGCTGGGGCCGCTGGAGCGCCTGGTGATCGCCCTGCGCGGCACCGAGGACCGGCGGCGCACCGAGCGCAGCCACGCCGAGCTGATCGCCACCGTCGCGCACGAGCTGCGCTCGCCGCTGACGAGCGTCAAGGGCTTCACCGCGACGCTGCTGGCCAAGTGGGAGCGGTTCACCGACGGGCAGAAGCGGCTGATGCTGGAGACCGTCGACGCGGACGCGGACCGGGTCACCCGGCTGATCGCCGAGCTGCTGGACATCTCGCGGATCGACGCCGGCCGGCTGGAGCTGCGCAAGCAGGTCGTCGACCTGGCCGCGGCGGTGCGCCGGCACGTCGAGCGCAAGGTCGCCACCGGCATCCCCGAGGAGCGCTTCGACGTGCGGATCACCGAGCCGCTGACCGTGCTGTGGGCGGACCCGGACAAGGTCGACCAGGTGCTCGCCAACCTGCTGGAAAATGCCGTGCGGCACGGCGAGGGAACTGTCACGATCGAGGTGGCACCGGCCAAGGAGGTCGTCGAGGCGCCCGTCTGGGAGCGCTCCGGCACCCCGCCCCGCATCGTGGAAGGCACAGCGGTCACCGTGAGCGACGAAGGCAGCGGCATCCCCGAGGAGTCGATGCCGCGCGTCTTCACCCGCTTCTGGCGCGGCTCCAAGCGCGGCGGCACCGGCCTCGGCCTCTACATCGTCAAGGGCATCGTGGAGGCCCACGGCGGGTCGATCCGCGTCGACCGCGCGCCCGGCGGCGGCGCCCGGTTCCGATTTATCCTGCCCGCCGGCATTCCCGACTTCATGCTGTAGTCGGGGTCCGGACGGGCTTGACGGCAGCCGCGCAACGCGCTGCGACTACACTCGACCTTTGGCGTTGTGGGACGCCCTGCGCGGTCGTGCCGCGGACACCCCTCTTCCCCGTCGTACGGAGAAACGGCTGCCCGTGCCCCGGCCACGCCGGGCGTAGCGCATTGGGCCCTTCCTGCCCGTTGGCGGGCAAGGAGGGAGAGCCCAATCACCTGAGCACGGACGAGCAGGAGCACGGGAAAGATAGAGATGTCGGCACCCAACAAGTCGTACGACCCGGTCGAGGTCGAGGCCCTCAAGCCCGAGGTGGTGGAGCAGGCGCGGGACGAGGCCGTCGCCGCCTTCGCCGCCGCCACCACGCTCGACGAGCTGAAGCAGGCCAAGGTCGCCCACACCGGCGACCGTTCCGCGCTCTCCCTCGCCAACCGCGAGATCGGCGCCCTGCCCCCGCACGCCAAGGCCGCCGCAGGCAAGCTGATCGGCCAGGCCCGCGGCGCCGTCAACCAGGCGCTCGCCAAGCGGCAGGCCGAGCTGGAGGCGGAGCGCGACGCCCGCGTGCTGGTCGAGGAGGCGGTGGACGTCACGCTGCCCTACGACCGCACCCCGCGCGGCGCCCGCCACCCGCTGACCACGCTGGCCGAGCGCATCGAGGACACCTTCGTCGCGATGGGCTACCAGGTCGCCGAGGGCCCCGAGGTCGAGGCCGAGTGGCTCAACTTCGACGCCCTCAACCTGGGCCCGGACCACCCGGCCCGCTCGATGCAGGACACCTTCTTCGTCCAGGCCCCGGACGGCTCTGCCGACTCCGGCGTGGTGCTGCGCACCCAGACCTCCCCGGTCCAGGCGCGCACCATGCTCGACCGCGAGCCCCCCGTCTACGTCGTGTGCCCGGGCCGGGTCTACCGCACGGACGAGCTGGACGCCACCCACACCCCGGTCTTCCGCCAGGTCGAGGGCCTCGCGGTGGACGAGGGCATCACCTTCGCCGACCTCAAGGGCACCATCGAGGTGCTGGTCGAGAAGCTGATCGGCGGCGGCCTCGAACTGCGCTGGCGCCCCTCGTACTTCCCGTTCACCGAGCCGAGCGCCGAGATCGACCTGCAGTGCTTCGTGTGCCGCGGCGAGAGCGTCGGCAACCCGGACCGCCCGTGCCGCACCTGCTCCTCCGAGGGCTGGATCGAGCTCGGCGGCTGCGGCGTGGTCAACCCGCGCGTGCTGGTGGCCTGCGGCGTCGACCCGAACCGCTACAGCGGGTTCGCCTTCGGCCTGGGCCTGGAGCGGATCCTGATGAATCGTCACAACGTCGCCGACATGCGCGACATGGTCGAGGGTGACGTGCGCTTCACCCTCCCGTTCGGGATGGAGATCTGATGCGCGTCCCGCTTTCCTGGCTGCGCGAGTACGTCGACCTGCCGGCCGGCGAGACCGGTCGCGACGTCGCCGAGCGCCTGGTCCGGGCCGGCCTGGAGGTCGAGACCGTCGAGCAGCTCGGCGGTGACCTCAAGGGCCCGCTGGTGGTCGGCGAGGTGCTCTCCATCGAGGAGCTGAGCGGCTTCAAGAAGCCGATCCGGCACTGCTTCGTCAACGTCGGCGACGCCAACGGCACCGGCGAGCCGCAGGAGATCGTCTGCGGCGCGACCAACTTCGCGGTCGGCGACAAGGTCGTGGTCGTGCTCCCGGGCGCCGTGCTGCCCGGCCCGTTCCCGATCGCGGCCCGCCAGACCTACGGCCACACCTCGGCCGGCATGATCTGCTCCGCCCGCGAGCTGGGCATGGGCGACGACCACAACGGCATCATCGTGCTCCCGCCGGAGTACGAGCCCGGCACCGACGCGATCGAGCTGCTGCAGCTCGTCGACGAGGTGCTCGACATCGCCGTCACCCCGGACCGCGGCTACTGCCTGTCCATGCGCGGCGTGGCCCGCGAGGCCGCCGCCGCGTACGGGCTGCCGCTGGCCGACCCGGCGCTGCTGGACGTGCCGCCGGCGAACTCCTTCGGCTACCTGGTCAAGGTGAACGACCCGGCCGGCTGCGACCGCTTCGTGGCCCGCACGGTCGTCGGCGTGGACCCGGACGCCAAGTCCCCGATCTGGCTGCAGCGCCGTCTCCAGAAGGCCGGCATCCGCCCGATCTCGCTGACCGTCGACATCACCAACTACGTGATGCTGGAGGTCGGCCAGCCGCTGCACGCCTACGACAAGCAGCGCGTGGACGGCCCGATCACCGTCCGCCGGGCGGCCGAGGGCGAGACCCTCACCACCCTGGACGGCGTCAAGCGCAAGCTCGCCGCCGAGGACCTGCTGATCTGCGACAACAGCGGCCCGATCGGCCTGGCCGGCGTCATGGGCGGCGCCTCCACCGAGATCCTCGACCCGGCCGCCGGTCCGGGCACCACCGAGGTGATCATCGAGGCCGCGCACTTTGACCCGGTCGCCATCGCCCGCTCCGCCAAGCGGCACAAGCTGCCCTCCGAGGCGTCCAAGCGCTTCGAGCGCGGCGTCGACCCGGAGGCCGCCCGCGCCGCCGCGCAGCGCGCCGTCGACCTGCTGGTCCTGATCGCCGGCGGCACCGCCGAGGCCGGGGTCACCGACATCGCCGCGCCGCACCCGGTGCGCACCATCACCATCGCCGCGGACCTGCCCGACCGGGTCGCCGGCACCGAGTACGGCCGCGAGACCGTCACCCGGCGCCTGCAGGAGATCGGCTGCTCGGTCGCGGGCGCCGACGTCCTGGAGGTCACCCCGCCGACCTGGCGCCCCGACCTCACCGACCCGTACGACCTCGCGGAGGAGGTCATCCGGCTGGAGGGCTACGACAACGTCCCCGCCCGGATGCCCAACGTGCCGCCGGGCAAGGGCCTGACCGAGGCCCAGCGCGTCCACCGCCGGATCGGCGTCGCGCTGGCCGCGGCCGGCTACGTCGAGGTCAACAACTACCCGTTCCTCGGCGAGCCCGCCTTCGAGGCGCTCGGGCTGGAGGCGGGCGACCGCCGCCGCCGGACCGTCAAGCTGGTCAACCCGTTGAACGACGAGGAGCCGGCGCTGCGCACCACGCTGCTGCCGGGCCTCCTCGGCGCGCTGCGCCGCAACGTCGGCCGCGGCAACACCGACCTGGCGGTCTACGAGACCGGCACGGTCTTCCTGCCCAAGGACGAGCTGACCGTCGCCCCGCGCCCGGCCGTCGACCGGCGCCCGAGCGACGAGGAGCTGGCCGCGCTGGACGCCGCGCTGCCGGACCAGCCGCGCCGGGTCGCCGTCGCCCTCGCGGGCGAGCGGATCCCCTCCGGCTGGTGGGGCACCGGCGCCCAGGCCTCCTGGGCGGACGCCGTCGAGGCGGCCCGCACGGTGGCCCGCGCGGCCGGCGTCGAGCTGACCGTCCGCCAGGGCCAGCTGGCGCCGTGGCACCCGGGCCGCTGCGCCGAGCTCGTCGTCGCGGGCACCGACCGGGTCGTCGGCCACGCCGGCGAGCTGCACCCGCGCGTCGTCAAGGCGCTCGGCCTGCCGGCCCGCACGGCCGCGATGGAGGTCGACATCGACCTGCTCACCGCCGACGGCTCCGAGAAGGTCGACGGCCCGGCCGTCTCCGGCTTCCCGGTGGCGACCCAGGACGTCGCGCTGATCGTCGACACGGCCGTCCCGGCCGCCGACGTGGAGTCCGCGCTGCGCGCCGGTGCGGGCGAACTGCTGGAGGCCATCCGGCTGTTCGACGTCTTCACCGGCGAGCAGGTCGGCGAGGGCAAGAAGTCGCTGGCCTACGCGCTGCGCTTCCGCGCCGCCGACCGCACCCTGACCGCCGACGAGGCCACGGCCGCCCGCGAGGCCGCCGTCGCCGAGGCCGTCACCCGGACGGGAGCGGTGCTGCGCGGCGCCTGATCCCCGTCAGGGCCTTGAGGGCCCCGTTCGGACCGTTCTCCGGTCCGGGCGGGGCCCTTTACCTTTCCTTCGCTGACATGGCCTGTCACCCCGACGGCCCGCGTCGGGCGCATCCAGTCCAGCAACCGTTCCTTTGGACTGATCAGGAGTGACTCCCGATGAGCCGCACGCCCCGAACGGTCTTGGGCGCACTGGTCCCCGGCGTACTCAACCCCGCTGGGCGACACGCATCCCGTGCGTGGTCCTTCCCGGGAGGCCGGTTCCCTCACGACCGGCCACACGGACACGGCCAGCGGCGACGGGGAGGCCCTGAACCATCACTCCGGTGGAGCAGGGGCCCCGCACGCCGACACCGAACCCGGTAACCCAGATCGCGCCACGAGACTACGAGACCACGCAGCCGCCCCAACCGCAGTCGACCGAACATCACCCAAACGAGCTAACGAACACTCCTGTACACGTCCACACAAGCAGTTCACAACCCCCGCCGCAGCGCGGCCCCGACGCGCTGCGCGACCTGCGCGAGGGCCGGGACGGGGTGGTGGCGTGATGGCCGCGGACACCGTGATCGACTGCGGGGGGATCGGCAAGCGCTACCGCCGCTCCTGGGCGCTGCGGGACTGCCACCTCGCCGTCCCGGCCGGGCACGTGGTCGCCCTGGTCGGCCCGAACGGCGCCGGCAAGACCACCCTGCTCAGCCTGGCGGCCGGCCTGACCCTGCCCAGCGCGGGCGCGATGACCGTCCTCGGCGGCCGGCTCCCGGGCTCCCCGCGGGCGTTGGACCGGATCGGCTTCGTCGCCCAGAACGCCGCGCTCTACCCGGGCCTGCGCGTGCGCGACCTGCTCGCGATGGGCCGCCACCTCAACCGCCGCTGGGACGCCGACCGGGCGCGCACCCACCTGGACGGGCTCGGCATCCCGCCGGACCGCAAGTACGGGCGCCTGTCCGGCGGCCAGCAGGCGCAGGTCTCGCTCGCCCTGGCGCTCGCCAAGCGGCCCGAACTCCTGCTCCTGGACGAGCCGTTGGCTGCGCTCGACCCTCCCTCCTTGCCCGCCCTCGGGCAGGAGGGGCCCATGCCCGGCACGACTTCATGTCCGTGCTGCTGACCGCCGTGGCCGAGGACGGCCTCTCGGTGATGTTCTCCTCGCACGCCGTCAACGAGCTGCAGCAGAGCTGCGACTACCTGGTGGTGCTCGGCGGCGGCCGGGTCCAGGTGGCGGGGGAGGTGGACGACCTGCTGGCCGGCCACCGCATGCTGACCGGCCCGACCGCCGAGGCGGACGCGCTCGCCGGGCGCCTGCCGGTGGTCCGCGACCGCCGGGCCGGCGTCCAGTCCCACCTGCTGGTCCGCACCGGCGGCCTGGACGCCCAGGTCTCCGAGGGCTGGCGCCAGCAGCGCATCGGGCTGGAGGAGCTGGTGATCGCCTACCTGCGCGAGCCGGCCGCCTCCGCCCTCCCCGGCCCGCGCGGGGCCGTCCGCCCGTACGAGGAAGTACTGCTGCCATGAGTGCCACCACCATCGCCCCGCCCCGCTCCGCCGTCCTGCGGGCGGCCGGGCTGCGCCACCGGACGACCCTGCTGACCCTGCTCACGGTGATGGGCGTGCTCGCCCTCGTCCTGCTGCTGCACGGCTGGTACGTCCACGACGGCCTGCACCGCGTCGGCGCGGACTCCTGTGATCCCGCCGCCGACGCCTGCCTGGACCGGTACAAGACCTTCCTGCACGGGGACGGCGCCTCGATGCTCGCCGCCGAACCGGTGGTCTACGTGCTCGGCGGCGCGTTCGGCGCCTTCGTCGGCGGGCCGTTGCTGGCGCGGGAGTTCGAGCACGGCACGGTCCGCTTCGCGTGGACCCAGGGCGCGGGCCGTGCCCGGTGGACGGTGGGCACGGTGACCTTGGTGGGCGGGGTCCTGGCGCTGGTGGCGGCGCTGTTCGGGCTGCTGCTGCGCTGGTGGAGCGCGCCGTTGACCCTCGCGGACGGACAGTTCAGCCCGGAGCACTTCGTGGAGACCTGGCCGGTGATGACCGGCCGCGTGGTCGCGACCTTCGGGGCGGCCGTGCTGGCCGGCGCGGTGCTGCGCCGCACGCTGGTCGCGGTGGGCTTCGGCCTGGTCGTCTCGGTCGCGCTGCCCTTCGTCGCCGGGTCGTTCCGCTTCCACTACCGGCAGCCGCTGGAGGAACCGGTGCACGCGATGCGGACGCTGGCGCTCGACGGGCGCTGGCTGGGGGAGGTCTGGTATTCGGACCCGGCCGGGAACCGGATCCCCACCGACGAGTTCTACCGCCACGGGAACGACTTCGCCCAGCTCCAGGCGCTGGTGCGGGACGGCGGCTACACCGCGCACCAGGTGTACCAGCCGGCGGACCGCTTCTGGCCGTTCCAGTTGATCGAGGCCGGCTGGATGCTCGCCCTCGGGATCGCGGCCTGCGCGGCGGCGGTGTGGTGGGTGCGCCGCCGGGCCGTCTAGCCCCTCCTCGCGCGGTTAATAAATTCCCTGAATTATCAATTCTTTCTCCCGTATTCGATCTTCGAAAGTGTAGAAGTCCTGTTCATCCCATAACGAATCGAGCATGGGGATAACGAAGCCTCCTTCCCTTATTGACGCATTCGCCCGGTGGGGGCTTGAATCCCTCCCCTGCCGCACCGTTCGCGGCGCAGTACAGGAGGCACCACCGAACATGAACAGAGCCATGCGTCTCGCGGCCACGGGCACGGCCGCCGTGTCGCTCGCACTCACCCTCGCGGCCTGCGGCCAGACCGGTGCGGCGCAGAAACCGGCCGCCGGCGGAAGCGGCGAGGCCATCGGTCTCCTCCTCCCGGACAACGCCTCCTCCACGCGCTACGACGCGTTCGACAAGCCGCTGATCGAGCAGACGGTGACCGGCCTCTGCTCGCAGTGCACCGTGAACTACGCCAACGCGGGCGGCGATCCGGCCCTCCAGAAGAAGCAGTTCGACGACCTGCTCGCCAAGGGCGTGAAGGTGATCCTGCTCGACCCGGTCGACGCCAAGGTCACCGCCCCGTGGGTCGACGCCGCCGACGCCAAGGGCATCAAGGTCGTCTCCTACGACCGCCTGGCCCAGGGCAAGGTCGCCGCGTACGTCTCCTTCGACAACGAGCGCACCGGCGAGCTCCAGGGCCAGTCCCTGCTCGACGCCCTCGGCCCGAAGGCCTCCTCGGCCAACGTCGTGATGATCGACGGCGCCGAATCCGACCCCAACGCCGCGCAGTTCAAGGCGGGCGCGCACAAGGCGATGGACGGCAAGGTCAAGAAGATCGCTTACGAGCAGTCCGGCGAGTGGAAGACGGACGTCGCCACCGCGAAGATCGACGAGGCCATCCAGAGCCTCGGCAAGGACGGCATCCAGGCCGTCTATTCCGGGAACGACGGCATGGCCGGCGCGATCATCGACGCCCTGAAGGCCGCGGGCATCAAGAACGTCCCCGTCGGCGGCCAGGACGCGTCCATCGACGCGGTGCGCCGGGTGCTCACCGGCGAGCAGGCGTACACCATCTACAAGCCGTACAAGCCCGAGACGGACGCGGCCGGCAGCATCGCCGTCCAGCTCGCCGAGGGCATGGACATCAGCACGACCGCGACCACGCTCACCCCCAGCAACGGCCTGCAGATCCCCTCGCTGCTGCTCACCCCGATCGTGGTGACCAAGGCGAAGGTGCAGGCCACGGTGGTCGGCGGCGGCCTCTACAAGGCGGCCGACATCTGCACCCCGCAGTTCGCGGCGGCCTGCGCCGCGGCCGGCGTCCAGTAAGCCGTCGCAGACCGAGAAGGGGGGGGGCGCGCGCGGGGGGGGGGGGGCCCCGGGGGGGGTGGGGGAGGGCCGGCCCGGGGGGTGTGTTGGTCGCGGCGCGCGCGGGCGGGCCCCCCGCCCCGCCGGGCCCACACAGCCCAC
>NZ_JBFBDY010000086.1:17184-19957 GCF_040683475.1 Kitasatospora sp. NPDC093558
GCCCGCATCGTGCGGGCGCGCCCTTCTGGGTGAGTGACTCAGACGCTCGCGGTGTAGTCGTAGAAGCCGCGGCCGGACTTGCGGCCCAGCAGGCCGGCGTCGACCATCCGGGACAGCAGCGGGGGAGCGGCGTACAGCGGCTCCTTGTACTCGTCGTACATCGACTCGGCGATCGACACGATGGTGTCCAGGCCGATCAGGTCGCACAGCCGCAGCGGGCCCATCGGGTGGGCGCAGCCGGCCTCCATGCCCTTGTCGATGTCGGAGGCGGTCGCGACGCCCGACTCGAACATCCGCACCGCGGACAGCAGGTACGGCACGAGCAGGGCGTTGACGACGAAGCCGGCCCGGTCGCGGGCGCGGATCGGCTCCTTGCCGAGCACCTCGGAGGCGAAGGCCTCGACGCGCTCGGTGGTGGTGGCCGAGGTGGTCAGGGTCGGGATGACCTCGACCAGCTTCTGTACCGGCGCCGGGTTGAAGAAGTGCAGGCCGATGACCTGCTCGGGCCGCGAGGTGGCGGCGGCCAGCTTGACGATCGGGATCGACGAGGTGTTGGAGGCGAGGATCGCGTCGCGGCGCTCGACCACCTGGTCCAGCGTCTGGAAGATCTGGACCTTGATGTCCTCGCGCTCGGCGACCGCCTCGACGACCAGGTCGCGGTCGGCGAAGTCGGCCAGGTCGGTGGTGAAGGACAGCCGGGCCAGGGCCTCGTCCCGGTGCTCGGGGGACAGCTTGCCGCGCTTGACCGCCGTCTCCAGGGAGTTGGTCAGCCGGGTGCGGCCGAACTCCAGGGCCTCCCCGCTGGCCTCCGACACCAGGACGTCCAGCCCGGCCCGGGCGAAGACCTCCGCGATGCCCGACCCCATCAGGCCGCAGCCGATCACTCCGACACGCGCGATGTCACTCACTCAGTTGCCCTTCGGTGGTGCTGGGGGTCGCCCAGCGACAGGTGGCCCAGCGTGGCGCTGGTCGGCCCAGCGTGCTGCTGGACTACGGGCCGGTGTGCCGGAATGGGTGCACCGGTGCACCGTCCCGACGACGTTACTACTCCCTACCGGCCAGTAGGTCACCCCCTCCCCGGCCCGGTGCCGCGACCGGCACCGCGCACCCGAACGGGTGACGGCGCCGCTCCCGCCCGTGTGCCCGGGCCCGCCGCCGCCCGGCGGCCGACAGAATGCCGCAGACGGGGGCCGGGGACGGACGAGGGAGCAGCCAGTGCCGACGGGATCGCTCACGGGGCAGGTCGCCCTGGTCACCGGAGCCGGCCGCGGGATCGGCCGGGAGATCGCCATCGGGCTCGCCGCCGAGGGCATGGCCGTCGGCCTGGTCGGCCGCACCCACGGGACGCTCACCGACACGCTCAAGGAGTGCGTCAAGCACGGCTCGCGCGGCGTCGCGGTGACGGCCGACGTCACCCGCCCCGGCTCGGTGCGCGAGGCCGTGCGGCTCGTCGAGCGCGACCTCGGCCCGGTCGACTTCCTGGTCAACAACGCCGGGCAGGTGGACCGCAGCGAGGTCCCGCTCTGGGAGACCGACCCCAACCAGTGGTGGCAGGTCGTCGAGACCAACCTCCGCGGCCCCTACAACCTCCTGCGCTGCGTCCTGCCCGGCATGGTCGAGCGCCGCCGCGGCCGCGTCGTCAACCTCAACTCCGGCTTCGCGCTCCGCCCGGACGGCCACTACACCGCGTACGCGACGTCCAAGGGCGCGCTGCTCCAGCTCTCCGACAACATGGCGGACTCGCTCGCCGAGCACGGCGTCGTCGTGCTCGACATCAGCCCCGGCGCGGTGGCCACCGACATGACGGCCGGGATGCCGATGTTCCGGGACATGAAGGCCTGGGGCTCGATCCCGTACATGGTCGCGGTCACCGTCGACGCGGCCCGGGGCCGGTTCGACGCGCTGCACGGGCGCTTCATCCACGCCGGGCGGGACGACCTGGCGGACCTCGTCCGGCGCGCGGAGGAGATCCGCGGGACGGACGCCCGTACGCTGCGGCTGCGCCCGTACAAGGACGACGACCCGATGGCCTAGTGCCGTGGACCTACCCGGTCACGGCACTAGCCGGTGCGCGGCTCCCGGCTCCCGCTCAGATCGCGGCCAGCTCCTCGTCGGTCAGGCTGCCCGGCGCCCGGCCGGTCCTGGCGAACTCCTCGGCGAGCCGCTGGAACGCCTCGTTGGCCGGGGTCGGCACCCCGTGCAGCCGTCCGAGCAGCACGATCTCCCCGTTCAGGTAGTCCGTCTCGATCGAGCCCGCCCCGCGCGCCAGGCTCTGCCAGGTCGAGCTGCCGCTGCGCCCGGCGCCCTCGACCGGCTCGATCCGCAGCGTCGCCTCGACCAGCCGGACCATCTCCTCCGGGTCGTGGTGCGCGATCCCGGCGGCGGCGAGCACGGCCGCGCCCTCGGCCATCAGACGGCGGTACAGCCCGCGGCGCAGCTCGCCCTCGAACGGGCCGGCGGCCGCGTTCAGCGCGTTGCCGAGGTTGCCGAGCAGCTTGGTGTACTTCCAGCCCATGACGTCGGCCTCGACGGGGGCGCTGAAGCCCGCCCGCTCCAGGTCGGCGGCGATTGCGGCGGCCCGCGCGCCGCCGTCGCCCGCCGGGTAGGCGCCGATCCGCAGCACCCCGCTGACGGGCGTGCCGCCGGCGCTGACCCGCCCGGGTTCCAGGTGCGTGGACGGCATCCAGACGCACACCGCCAGCACCTCGCGAAACCGGCGCAGCGCGAGCCGCTCGTTCTCCACGCCGTTCTGCGCGCACACCAGCGGCAGCCG
>NZ_JBFBDY010000087.1:0-19910 GCF_040683475.1 Kitasatospora sp. NPDC093558
CGGGCGCGGGCGCGGCTCCGTACGCCCCCGGGTGGGCCCCGGGCGGGGCCGGGGGCGGCGGAGTCATCGGAAAGCCGCAGAAGTCGCACCAGTCCTCGGCCTGCGACTCATGGCCCCTCGGGCAGATCGGCATCAGGTCCCCCTCAGTTCGTGCCGGCTTGGGGCGGCGGTCGCGCCGGGCCGCGGCCCGGTCACGTCTTCAGCGGTAACGGTCACTTCTTCACACGGACGGTCTTCGTCGACCGGGTCTCGAGCGTCATCGAGTCGGCCTCGCTCACGTTCTTACGGAACCGAACCGTACCCTCCTTCGCGTCCACGACGTCCACCACCTTCTGGAGCAGCTTGTAGGTGCCCTCGTTGCCGGTCGCGTGGGCGATCCGGACGGCGGCGCCGAGCTTGGCGGTCGCGGTGTCGACGTCGCCGGCGCGGTGCGCCTCCAGGCCCTCCTGGATGGAGGAGGCGAGCTCGGCCTGCCCGGTGTAGTGGGCGACCTGCGGGCTGATCCGGGTGGAGGAGGCGAGGTCGTCCGTCCAGACGGCCTTGACGAGACCCTGCGAGAGCACCTCGGGGGTGCCGCCGGCGGCCTGCGGGGGCAGCACCAGGCTGACCCGGGCGGCGAGCATCTCGTTGCCGATGGAGGCGGCCGGGACCTCGACGCACACGTGGTAGTCGCGGCTCTCGTCGCCCCAGGAGCCGGTCGGGTAGTCGCCGGCCCGCGGTCCGGCCTCGGCGCGGCGGGCGGTGAGGTCCTCGACGCTCGGGGCGACCTGCTTGACGAACTTGACCGAGGCGTTGGCCGGGGTCCAGATCCGCAGCGCGACGTCGGCGACCTGCTTGCCCATCGCGCCGGCCATCATCGAGCGGAAGTCGTCGGCGAGGCCCGCGGGTTCGGCGACGATGTCGACGGTGCCGAGCAGCGCGGAGGAGATCTTGCGCAGCTCGTCGATCCGCCAGTCGGTGCCCACGCCGCGGCAGTCGGCGGTGAAGTGGCCGGTGACGCGCTCGATGTTGCGGGCGAGGTCCTGCGCCGACTCGTGCTCGTTGTTGCCGTCGGTGAGCAGGATGGCGTGCCGGATGGCGATGTCGCGGCGGGTCAGGAAGAGCTTGTCGGCCTTGGCGAGCCAGGTGCCCATGGCGGTTCCGCCGGCCGCGGTGAGGCGGCGCAGCGCCTCCTTGGCCTGCTCGCGGGTGCCGGCGGAGGCGATCGCGAGGGTGCCGTCGCCCGGGTAGATGTCGCGGGCCTCGTGGGTGCCGGCGACGACGGCGAAGGCGGTGCCGTCGCGCAGGGTGTCGATGGCGGCGGCGGTGGCCTCGCGGGCGCCGTTGATCTTGCTCTTCGGGTAGTCCATCGAGCCGGAGCAGTCGACCAGGAGCACCACGGCGGCGGCGTTGCCGGCGCCCTGCGTCCCGGCGTCGGCGATGCCGAGCGGGCGGCCGCCGGTGGTGCCGCCGCCGGTCGCGGTGACGGTGACGATGGCGTTGACCTCGCGGGCGCCGTCGGCGAGGAACTCGTTCTGGAAGATGTCCACGTCGAACCTGGGCAGGTTCGGCTTAGCCAGTGTTGCCATGGGCCGGTGGCTCCCGTCGGGATGAAGGGTCGATGCGGGTCGGTCGGTGGGCCCGCCCGGCGCTCGGGCCGGGCGGGGCGGGGTGGGGCGGGCCGTCGGGCCGCGGGGCCGTCAGGCCGTCGGCGGGTGCGGCGGCTGCGGCGGGACGGTCGGCAGCGCGGGCGCGCCCGGCGGGCCGGTGGGCGGCGCGGGCGGCGCCGGAGGCACGGGCGGTGCGGCCGGTGCCGGCGGCACCCGGGGCGGCAGCGGGGCCGCGGGGGAGCCGATCACCGGGAGGTCCGGCAGGGTCGGCTCGTAGTCGGGGTCGTCCTCCGGGTCCGGGCGCGCGCCGGCCGGGGTGATCACCGGCAGGTCGAGGGCGGTCGGGGTCTGCTCGGCGTTCTCGGTGTCCTGGGCGCCGAGACGGGCGGGCGGGTCGATCGGCAGCACGGCGACGGTGATGTTGTCGTGGCCGCCGGCGGCGACCGCGAACTTCACCAGGGCCTGCGCCGCCGCGAGCGGTTCGGTCCTGGCGTCCGGCCGGACGTAGTAGGCGAGGTCGGTGGCGGCCTCGGCGTAGTTCCACAGGCCGTCGGTGCAGATCAGCAGCACGCCCGGGACGTGCGGGGTGAAGTCGAGCGTGTGCGGCACGACCTCCTCGGCGTCGGCGCCGAGCCAGCCGGTGATCGCGTGGGCGCGCGGGTCGGCGTAGGCCTCGGCCTCGCCCATGAGCCCGGCCTCGACCATCCGGGCCGCCCAGGAGTCGTCCTGGGTGAGCCGGAAGGGCTCGGCGGCGGCCCGGTCGTCCGGGATCCAGTAGGCGCGGGTGTCGCCGACCCAGCCGATGGTGACCCGGCCGGCGGCCGCGATGGCGCTGACGTAGGTGCAGGCGGGCGCGTTGAGGTCGGGCCGGGCGGGTCCGGCGCCGGCGCCGGCGAGGTCGGCGACGGCCTTGGCGGCGTCGGCGATGGCCCGGCGCATGGCGGTGTCCGGCTCGGTGCCGGCCTCCAGGGCGCTCAGCAGCGACTCGGAGGCGGCGTCGACGGCGGTCTCGGAGGCCTCGTCCGGGCGGTCGGAGGAGGAGACGCCGTCGCACACGACGGCGACGACGACGGGCTCGCCGCCGGGCAGCGAGGTCGCGGCGACGGTGAAGGAGTCCTCGTTGCGGTGGTGGCGCACGCCGCGGTCGCTGACCCCGGCGACGCCCGCGAGGGACTTCTCCATGTGGTCGCGCGGGCGCGGCTGGGCGCCGCCGCAGGCCTCGCAGTAGCCGTCGGCGCCGACCTGCGGCAGCCCGCAGTGGACGCAGACCGGCCCGTGCTGCTGCGCGGGGACGGACTCGGCGTGGGGGGAGGCCCAGCCCGCGGGCATCGCGCCCGGGGCGGGCCGGCTGTCCCGGCCGGTCCCGCAGGCGCCGCAGAAGGCGTCCTCCGGGTCCAGCGGTTCGGAACAGCTCGGGCACACGGTCTGCTGCGGCATCGGCTACACCCACGTCCTGGGGCGGGCGCGGTTGGCCCGCTCCACCATCTCGATCCTGGTCTCGGCCCGGTCGGCCAACCGGGCGAGTACCCGGTAGGACTGTTCCAGGGCGAAGCGCAGTTCCCGCTCGTCGGCGGGGCGTCCCAGCACGGTCGGCCGCCCGTCCTGGCCGGCCCCGGCGGCGCCGGCGGTGACCCAGCCGAGGGCGGCCCTGAGCACCTCGACGGACAGCTCCTCGCGGCGCCGGTCGTCCAGCTTCAGGGCCGTCAGCTGGTCGGAGCCGGCCGCGAGGTCGGCGCCGATCGGCTCGGTGGCGGTGCGCTCGCGCAGCCGGGCCCGGACGGCGGCGATGCGGGCCGCGGTGTACTGGCTGGAGGTGGCCGGGACGGACTCCAGGACTCGGACGGCGTCGGGGCGCTCCCCCTCGCCGAGGTGGACCCGGGCGAGGCCGAAGGCGGCGCTGAGGTAGGACTGGTCGGTGGTCCAGACGAGCCGGTAGAACTCGGCCGCGTCTCCGCCGTCGCCGAGCAGTTCGGCGCAGATGGCGAGGGCCAGCTTGGGGGCGCTCTCGCCGGGGAAGGCGTCGTAGACGGCGTCGAAGGCCTCGGCGGCGGCCCGCAGCGAGGCCTCGCCGGGCGCACCGGCTTCGGCGGGCGCACCGGCTTCGGCGGCGGCACCGGCTTCGGCGGCGGCGCCGACGAGGGCGGCGAGGCCGCGGTACCAGACGACCCGCCAGTCGTCGGAGTGGTCCTGCTCCAGCACCGCGAGCGCGGCCAGGGCCTCGTCGTGGCGCCCGAGTTCGAGCAGGGCGCGCAGTTCGCGCAGCCGGCGCTCGGCGGAGTCGGCGGGCGCGCCGGCCAGGGCGGCGAGCGCCTCCTGGGGGTCGGTGGCGAGCAGGGTCGCGAGGAAGCCCGCGTTGGGGTCGCCGGGGTCGACCCGGGGGACGGGTAGCGCGAGGGCGGCGGCGGCCGGGTCGAGGGCGGCCACCCTGAGCTGTCCGGCCTGCTCGGTGGGCAGCACCAACTCGGTGTCGACAACGCGCAGTTCGGGCCCGAACAGGGTGGAGAGCGCGGGCCGGGCCCGGCCGTCCTGGAGGGCGAGGACCTCCCGCAGGACGCCGGTGAGCTGGTCGGCCATCTCCTCGGCGGAGGCGAAGCGGCGGGCCGGATCCGGGTCGGTGGCGCGGACCAGGAAGCGGTAGTACGACTCGTACCTGGCGAAGACCTCGACGTCCTCGGGGCCGGGCAGCGAGTCGCGGTAGGTGGTGCTGTAGCCCTGGAAGTCGAAGGTGAGCACCGCGAGGGTGCGGGCCACGGTGTAGAGGTCGGAGGCGGGGGAGGGGCCGAGGCTCGCGATCTCGGGGGCCTGGTAGCCGACGGTGCCGTAGATCGGGCCGTCGTGGTCGAGGCGGCAGACCGCGCCCATGTCGATGATCTTGAGCGCGTCGCCGCTTTGGATCACGTTGTCGATCTTGAAGTCGCAGTAGATCAGGCCCCGCCCGTGCAGGTACCCGAGCGCCGGCAGCGCCTCCAGCGCGTACGCGATCGCCACCTCGACCGGCAGCGGCTCGCGCCGGCCGTCCGGGGTGCGGCGGTCGTTGGCGATGTCCTTGAGCGACTTGCCGCCGACGTACTCCATGACGATGTAGCCGTCCGTGGAGCCGGACGAAAGGTCCAGGTGCTCGGCGAAGTTGATGATCCGGACGATGTTCGGGTGGTCCACCTCGGCCAGGAAGCGCCGCTCGGCGACGGCCGCGGCCAGCGCGTCCTCGTCGCCGGTGTTCAGCAGGCCCTTGAGGACGACCCACTTGTCGTTGACCCGGCGGTCCACCGCGAGGTAGATCCAGCCGAGGCCGCCGTGCGCGAGGCAGCCCACGACCTCGTACTGCCCGCCGACGAGGTCCCCGCGGCGCAGCTTGGGCGTGAACGAGTACGGCGTGCCGCACTTGGTGCAGAAGCCGTCCGGGCGGCCCGGGCGGCCGTCCTTCTGCCGGCCCACCGGCGCCTCGCACTTGGCGCAGAAGCGCTTGCGCTCGGGCACCTCGGGGTTGTCCAGCACCGCGAGGGACGGGTCGGCGGTCTCCACGGTCGGGACGGTCACCAGGCCGGCGCCGAGCCGGTTGCGGGTGCCCGCGCTGACGCTGCCGCGGGTGCTGCGCACCGAGACCGAGCGGCTGCTGCCGGTGCGGGTCGAGCGGTGCGAGCGGGAGCGGCCGGACATCGAGCGGGAGGAGCCGGTGCGGGCCGACATCGAGCGGACCGAGTGGCCGGTGTCCGGGGCGACCCGGGCCGAGGGCACGTACGGCTGGGTGATGCCGGTGCCGTCGCCGGGTGCGGTGAGGCCGCACTCGTCGCAGTAGCCGTCCGCGTCGATCGTGCCAGAGCAGTCGCGCGGGCAGGGCGAGCCGGGGCCCGCCGCCGTCCCGGGAGGTGCGGTGGCAGTGGTGGTGCCGCCCACCGGGGCCAGCCCGCACTCGTCGCAGTAGCCGTCGGCGTCGATCGTCCCGTTGCCGGTGCAATCCGGCCGTGTGCACGCCTCGCCCATCAACCTCAGCCCCCCTGGACCTGTCCGTCGACCGGCGTCTGGCCGGCCTCCTCGGGTGCGGACTCGGCGTGCGCCGGCCGCAGCGACTGCTGGAAGCGGGCCACCGCGGCGGCCGCCGCCCGCAGGTCGCAGGGCGCGCTCCACAGCAGCCAGCGCGCCTTCTCGTACCGCTCGATCACTTCCGGGTCCTCGGCCACCCGCAGCCGCGCGGCCATCGCCTTGTAGGCGTCCAGCCGGCCGCGCAGTTCCGCCCGCACGGCGAGCGGCTGGGTGACCTCGGTCAGCGACTGGCGGGCGCGGGCCAGCTCCTTCGCGGCCGCGTCCTCCAGCGCGTCCAGCAGCGGCGCCAGCCGGCCCCACTGCCCGGCCTGGCGCAACTCCAGTGCCACGACGATCCGTTCGCGCAGCGCCGAGGCCGGGCCCGGCACGGCGGGGACGTCGCTGGCGGCTATCTTCGCCAGCACCTCGCCGCGCGCCCGGCGGGCCTCGCCGAGCGTCGCGTCGGCCCGCTGGAGCAGGTCGCCGACGCCCTGGAGGCGCTCCTCGGCGTCGTCGCGCAGCCGCAGCAGGTTCTCCAGCTCCAGCCGGACGCCGTCCAGCGCCCGCCCGGCCCGGTCGAAGCGCTCGGTGTCCACCACCCCGGACGGGGAGGCGAACGCGCTGCCCTCCGGCACGGTGCCGCGCTGGGCGGGCACCCGGGCCGGGCGCCACAGCGCGAGCGGGTCGCCGCGCACCTCGGTGCGCAGGTCCGTCAGGTCGGCGGCCAGCCCGGCCAGGTCGTCGCCCAGCGGGTGGGTGGCGGCGTGGACGCCGAGCGAGGCGGCGAGCGTCTGCACCCGGTGCAGCTCGGCGAGCAGCAGGTCGATCCGGGCCGGCAGCGCGGACCACACCGCGTCGGCGGCGCTGACCACCTCCAGGACGGTGGCGTACCAGGAGTTCATCCTGGCCATCAGCGCGTCCAGGCTGACCCGCTCGACCAGCTTGGCGGGCGCGCCGAGCAGCTGCGGCCCGTCGGGCAGCGCGCCGCCCGGGACGGTCACCGCGTCGCCGGTCAACAGCTCGCTCAGCTCGGCGAGTTCGGCCGCGCCGGGCTTGGCCTTGCGGGCCCGTACGGCGCGCGCCGAGGCGAGCGCCTCCGCGTACCGGTCGAACAGCGCCCACAGCAGCGGCAGGCCCTTCCCGGCGACGGCCCAGCGCTCCTGCGTCCGCCCGGACAGCTCGGCGCCGTCCAGCAGCCGCAGGCCCGGGTGGTCCTGCAGGGCCAGCAGTGCCGACTCGACCGCGTCGCGCTCCGCGCCGAGGCGCGCGAGCGCGCGGTCCACCTCCTCCCGGTTCAGTACCGGGCCAGCAGATGCCACCGCCGTCCATCCTTCCTTCACCGATCCGTCCCTGACGGGTGTCGGATCTCCCCGTGCACGACGGGTCTCCCCGTGGTGATCGTCCCGAACCCTAGCCGGTGCTCCTTCGGCCGGAGCGGGCGCGGGGCGTCAAGACGGCGTCAACGGCCCGCGGGCGCGGATGGTGCCTTGCTGGTCCGTCAGCGGGACCTTCACCGAGCCGTCGTCCCCGGCCAGTAGTGCTCGGCGTCGTTGAGCATGTACGGCTTGAGCCACCGCTCGTACGAGCTGCGCCAGGCGCCGCTCGCGTAGTAGTCGGCGAGCACCTGGTTGACCCGCGCGGTGAGATCGGGGCTGGTCTTGAGCATCGCGACGCCGATGACCTCGGGCTGCGCCTCGCCGTCCACGATCCGCACGGTCTGGTCCTGAGCGGCCTGGCCGGCCGCGAGGCCGTCGTCGGTCATCGTGGCGTCGACCTTGCCGAGCTGCATGAGGACCAGGCAGTCCAGCTGGTTCTCGACCGGGACGACCTGCTTGGCGACCTTCTTGACCTCCTTCAGCACCGTCGCGGCCGTGGAGCCGTTGGCGGCGCACACGGTCTTGCCGGTGATCGCGTCGTCGAGGTTCTTCGCCGGGGACGACCGGGGCACCAGGACCCGCTGGGTGATGTTGAAGTACGGCTTGGAGAAGGCCACGTCCTCCATCCGCTTGCAGTTGATCGTCATGGTGCGGACGATCAGGTCGACCCGGCCCTTCTTGATGGCGTCGATCCGGTCGGCCGTCGCCACCGGCTTGAGCACGACCTTGTTCGGGTCGCCCATGATGGCGGCGCCGATCGCGCGGGCGAGGTCGATGTCGAAGCCCTCGATCTGGCCGGTGTTCGGGTTGCGGGCGCCCCAGCGGAAGCTGTTCTGGTCCACGCCGATCACCAGGCTGCGCCGGGCCTTGACGGCCTGCACCGCCGGGCCGTCCTCGGTGCTCGGCGGGACGCTCTTGTAGATGTCGCAGGGCTCGGCCTGCGGTGCCTGCGGTGCCTGCGGCTGCTGCGGTGCCTGCGCGGCCAGTGGTGCGGCGCCGGACGGGCCTCCCCCGCCGAGCACGGCGGCGCAGGCCGCCAGCAGCGCCAGCGCCGTCACCGTGCGGGTCCGTGCGGTCCCCTTGCGCATGTCTCCGTTCCCCCCTCTACCGGTACTCGGCCAGTCGGCGGCCGAGGCCGCGCAGCGCCGCCGCGGCGGCCAGCAGGCCGAGGACGGCGACCGCGGCGGCGGTGGTGCGCAGGTCGCCGTCGGTGCCGTCGGCGGCCTGGTGGAACTGCCCCTGCTCGGCGTCGGCGGCCTTGGCGAGCTGCTGGTCGGTCGCGTTGAACGCGGCGTCGGCGGTGCCCGGCGCCTTGGCCTGGTCGGCGGTCACCGTCGCGTCCAGGGCGCCCTGGTAGTCGGCGTTGTCCGTCTCCAGCTTCTTCGCCGCGTCGTGCCGGCGGGACCACTCGTCGTACTGCTTCGCCGCGTCGCCGATGGTGCCCTTCGCGGACGCCGGCGCGAGCCGGAACGCCTCGGGCAGCGAGCCGGAGCGGGACTCCTCGGGGGTGTCCTGGGGCGCGTTCTGGGACAGGTGCGTCGTCGTCGCGGACCACAGCTCCGCGTACTTGGTCGTCGAGCCGCGGGCGACGTAGTGCAGGTTCTCCGCCAGGCGGGCCGTCAGCACGTCCACCCGCGCGGTGTTGAGGGCGCGCAGCGGGGTCGCGCCGTCCCGGTCGCTGTCGTCCAGCGCGGCGCTCGTCGTGGCGCCGGTGACGGCCAGCCAGAGCGCGCCCGCGAGGACGGCGGCGCCGGCGCCCATCAGGCCGACGTTGAACACCCGGTTGGTGCGGCGGAACAGCATCACCTGCACCCAGACCAGCGCGCCGAGGGTGACCACCCCGAGCGCGTACCCGGCCCAGGGCGCGGACTTCGCCTCGTCGTAGTCGTCGGCGAGCTCCTTGTTCTCGAACGCCGTCAGCTCGGCGGCGGCCGGCAGCAGCACGGTGCGCATCTGCTCCGAGGCGTAGCGCAGGTAGGCGCCGCCGAGCGGGAAGCCCAGCCGGTTGTCCGCCCGCGCGCTCTCCACCAGGCCCGCGTAGACGGGGAGTTGCTGGTTGAGCCGGGCCAGCGAGCCCTGCGCGGGGGAGGAGGCGGTCGTCCGGGCGGCGGCCTCGGCGACCAGCCGGGCGGCCGTCGAGAGGTCCTGCTCGTAGCGGTCCCGGACGGCCTTCGGCTCGGTGCCCGCGAGCAGGAAGCCGGTGGCCGCGGTGGTGTCCGCGTCCGCGAGCGAACGGTGGATGTCCGCGGCGGCCTGGCTGAGCGGCTGGCTGTAGGACACCACCCGCTCGGCGGCCTGCGCCCGGCTCTCCAGCTGCCACGCGCTCAGCCCGCCGAACGCCACCGTGAGCACCGCCAGCACCGCCCCGGCCAGCCGCAGCCGCCCCGGCGCGGTCCGCGCGGCGCGCGCCAGCCGCGCCTTCACGCCCGACGGCGACAGCGCGGACGGCCGCCGCCCCGCCGCCGCCCCGCCGGGCCGCGGTGCGGGGGCGCCCGGCCGGCCCGGTGCCGCCGGCGGACGGTTCGGCCGTGCCGGAACCACGGCGCCCGCCGCGCCGCTACCTCTTGGTGTCGCCACCCGCCTCATCCTCCCCTGGGGCCCGGCCCGTTCTGCGGGGCCCGGCCGATGCCAGCAGTATGGCCGTGACTCCCCCCGGCCACACCCGAGTTGCGCCGATCTTGAGCTTCGCCGTGCACAGGTGGGGCCCGCCGCCTCCGCGAATTCTTCATGCGATTCCCGCGTGGCGCCACGTGCGATCGTGCGGACGTGCGCGGATGCGGACGTGCGCGTGTACGGACGTTCGTGTGTACGGACGTGCCTTTGTACGGACGTGCCTGTGCGTGGACGTTCGGGCGCTCGTGCGTTCGTATGGAGGCGGGCGGCGCTCGCTGCGACGCGGATCGGGGCCCGCGCGGTTCCCGGGGCGCGCGCCGTGTGGGTCGTGGGCCGTGTGGTCGTGGGCCGTGCGCCCCGGTCGTCCCGGTCCGCGCCCTGTGCCGTTCGCGGGCAGCGCTCCGCCTGCCCGTTCGGCTGCCGCCGCCGGGGCTCCCGTGCCCGTGCTCCGTACGATGGGGCCATGCGCCTAGTTGGAACGATCGCCCCCGACCGCCCGCTGCTCGTCGTCGCCGTCCGCGAGGAGGCCGCCCACCTGGACGACCGGCTGCCCGTGCTGCTCACCGGAATAGGGAAGGTCAACGCCGCCGCCGCGCTCGCCACCGTCCTCGCCCGCGGCGAGCTGCCCTCCGAGGTGATCAACCTCGGCACGGCCGGCGCGCTGCGCCCCGGCTGGGAGGGCACCCACCACGTGACCCAGGTGATCCAGCACGACCTCGACTCGCCCGCCCTGCTGGCCCTCACCGGCCGCACCTACGGCGCCCCGCTCGTGGTCGGCAAGGGCGAGGGCCCGATCCTCGCCACCGGCGACCTCTTCGTCTCCGACCCGGCCGCCCGCGACCGCCTCGCCGAGCACGCCGACCTCGTCGACATGGAGGGCTACGCCGTCGCCACCGTCGCCCACCGGGCCGGCCTGCCGGTGCGCCTGGTCAAGCACGTGAGCGACGAGGCCGGCGACGGCGCCGCCCACTCCTGGCGCGAGTCGGTCGACGACTGCGCCCGCCACCTCGCCAAGTGGGTCGGCGCACAGGGCTGGTGACGGGCTTTCGGGCTTCCGGGCGCGGACCCGGCGTGACTAGGGTGGCGCGGTGACCGAGAACGCCGCGCCCTCCCCGCGCCCCGACGTCCGCCCGCCCGGTGTCAACGCCGACGAGCCGACCACCCTGCTCACCTTCCTCGACTACCTGCGCGAGTCGGTGATCGCCAAGCTCGCCGGCCTCGCGGACGAGGACGCCCGCCGCCCCGGGGTCGCCTCCGGGACGAGCCTGCTCTGGCTGGTCCGGCACCTCGCCGTGGTCGAGCACAACTGGTTCGCGTGGGCGTACCGGGGCGAGGGCGAGAAGCCGCTGGAGACCGACGAACTCCCGCTCGACGGCGCCACGGTGGCGGACGAGATCGCCGCCTACCGCGAGGCGGTCGCCCGGTCGAACGCCGTCGCCGCGCAGGTCGGCGCCGACCTCGACCGGCCGGGCGTGCGCTCGCTGCGGCCGGACGGCGAGGCGCCGTCGCTGCGCTGGGTGCTCGTCCACATGATCGAGGAAACCGGCAGGCACGCCGGGCACGCGGACATCATCCGCGAACAGCTGGACGGCGCGGTCGGGCGCTGAGGTCGGGCGGGCGTTGAGGCCGGGCGGGCTCCCGTTGTGGGAGCCCGCCCACTGCTTTCAGGCGAACAGCGAAAGGTCCAGCGCGGCCAGCCGCTCCGGGTCGTTCAGCACGTCGATCGCGACGATCGCGCCCCCCACGACCGTGAACGCCATGACGGACATCGGCTTGCCGCCCAGCCCGATGACGACCGCACCCGCCGTGCCGTTGACGAGCGCCGGCTGCGCGTACGGCGCCAGCTTGCCCCACAGCACCGCCTGCCCGGCCACCGTCGACGCCCCCGCGAGCACCACCGACGGCCGGGCCCGCGCCGCGCCGCCGTCCGAGCGCAGCACGACGTCCGGGTCGAGCACGGCCACCAGCGCCCCGAGGTCGCCCTCGCGCGCCGCCGCGAAGAACGCGTCCACCGCCGCCCGCTGCCCGCTCAGGTCCTTGTCCGGCGCGGGCGCCTGCCCCTGCACCTTGCGGCGGGCCCGGCTGGCCAGCTGGCGGGTGGCGGCGGCGGTCTTCTCGATCAGCGGCGCGATCTCCTCGAACGGCACCGCGAACATGTCGTGCAGCACGAACGCGACCCGCTCGGCGGGTGCCAGCGACTCCATCACCACCATCAGCGCCAGGCCGACGGAGTCCGCGAGCATCACCTCCTGCTCCGGGTCCACCACGCCCGGCCGCCCGAGGATCGGGTCCGGGATGCGCGGCGCGCCCGCCGAGCCGTCCTCGCCCGTCTCCAGCGGCTCCTCCCGCCGCTGCGCGCGCGAGCGCAGCAGGTTCAGGCAGACGCGGGAGACCACCGTGGTCAGCCAGGCCCCGAGGTTCGTGACCTCACCGGTCTCGGTGCGGTCGTAGCGCAGCCACGTCTCCTGGACGGCGTCCTCGGCCTCCGCGATCGAGCCGAGCATCCGGTACGCGACGGCACGCAGGTGGGACCGGTGCTCCTCGAACTGGTCGGCAGGTGCGGTTCTCTGATTCACCGTGTCTTTTCCTCGTCCCCGTCGGCGGCGCTGGTTGAAGCTGAAACTGAAGCTGAAGCAACAGGCAACCTAACCGTTCCCGCCCGGAGATCAAGCTCCGGGTCCGGCGGCGGCCTTCAGCACGGCCTCCGTCGTGACCACCTTCGCGAACCGCATCGCGTGCAGCACGGTGGCGGTGGCGCGGGCGAGTTCGGCGGCGGGGACGGTCACGCCGTCCGGGCCGGTCATGTCGAAGGCGTGCATCGCGTCGGCGGGGAAGACGGCGTCGTAGCCGAGGTTGCCGGCCATGCGGGCGGTGGTCTCGTTGCAGACGTTCGTGATGATCCCGGTGATCACCACCTGCCGCGCGCCGCGCGCCTGGAGCCAGGCGTGCAGGTCGGGGGTGCCGTAGAAGGCGGAGTTGACGGTCTTCGTGATGTGGAGGTCGGGCGTGACCGCGGCGACGAAGTCCTTGAGCTCGTAGCCGGGCGTCCCCTCCACCAGCGGCCCCACCCGGGAGGCGTGCTGGACGGTGACGATCGGCCGGTCGGTCGCCTGCCAGGCGGCGATCAGCTCGGCGATCCGCTGCTCGGCCTGCGGGTTGTCGCGCGGGCCCCAGAAGCCGTGGTCCTCGAAGCCCTTCTGGACGTCGATCACGATCAGGACGGCGTCGGGGTCGAGGGCGAGCGGGGCGTCGAAGGCGTCGGTGTTCGTCATGCGTCCATCGTGGCGGCGCCGGCGGGACGGGCGTGAGTGGCGCCGGTGCCACCCATCGATAGATTCCTGCCATGCGATCGGTGGGGTGTCTGGTCTTCGACGGGGTGCGGGCCTTCGACTACGCGGTGATCGGCGAGGTGTGGGTGAACCGGGCGAGCCGCCCCGGGCTGCCGGCCTTCGACCTGCGCGTGTGCGGGCCCGAGGGGGCGCGCGTGCGGCTCGGCGGCGGGCTCGAACGGGTGCCGGACTTCGGCCTGGACGCGTTGGCGGACTGCGACCTCGTCCTCGTGCCGGGCGTCGAGGACCCGTCGGCCGTCCGGGCGCCCGCCGTCCTCGCCGCCCTGCGGCACGCGCACGCCTGCGGGGTGCCGATCGCCTCGCTCTGCGCGGGCGCGTTCGTCCTCGCGGAGGCGGGCCTGCTGGACGGCCGGGAGGCCACCACCCACTGGGCGCTCGCCCCCGAACTCGCCCGCCGCTTCCCGGCGGTGGAGGTGCACCCCGAGGTGCTGTTCACCGGCGGCGACGGCCTGTGGACGTCCGCCGGCGTCGCCGCCGGCATCGACCTGTGCCTGCACCTGGTCCGCGCCGCCCACGGCCAGCGGGCGGCCGCGACGATCGCCCGCGCCATGGTCACCGCGCCGTTCCGGGCGGGCGGGCAGGCCCAGTTCATCCCGTCCCCGGTGCCGGAGCGTGCCTCCGATCCGCTCGCCGCCGCCCGCGCCGAGATCCTCGCCTCCCTCGACACCCCGTGGACGGTCCGGGACATGGCCGCCGCCGCCCTGATGTCCGAACGCACCTTCGCCCGCCGCTTCACCGAGACCACCGGCACCAGCCCGCTGCGCTGGCTCCTCGAACAGCGCGTCCTGGCCGCCCAGCGCCTGCTGGAGGAGACGGACCTCCCCGTCGACACCGTCGCCACCCGCTGCGGCTTCGCCTCGGCGGTATCGCTGCGCCCCGCCTTCACGACCCGCGTCGGCGTACCCCCACGCGAATACCGCCGGGCCTTCCGCGGCCGGGAGGAGGCCTAGGAGGAGGGGGAACCGGTTGGCCTCGTCCCGGGCGGTGGCCGGGAGGCCGTCGAGGTTGCCGATCCTGGCGGCGTCGAGGGCGAGGTATGTCTCCCGCTGGCCCTGGGTGAGGCCGTTCCACCACGCTGCGTTCTTCGCGGGGTCCTTGCCGTCGGGGATGTACGGGTCGACCAGGCCGAGGTCCCTCATGGCGCCCGCGGCCGCGGTGCGGGCCTCGGCCAGGGAGCCGTTCGCGCGGGAAGGGTCCAGGGTGTTGGCACTGAGGCGGACGAGGGCGTTGTGGCCCTGGTCGCCGGCGGTCTGGGCGGCCTTCAGTGCGGCGTCGACGCGGTCCTGGTAGTCCTTCCGCAGCGTGGCGAGTTGGCGGCGTGCCTCTTGTGCGTCCGGGTCGTTGTGGTCGCCCCGGTCTTCGGGCGGGACGGCGGCGACGCCGTCGGCGGAGACGGTCAGACCGGCTTCCGTCGCGCGGTGGACGGCGTTGGTGAGGTTCGTCTGTGCCTGGTAGATGCGGTCGGCGACGGTGTTCAGGATCAGGGCGGCGGTCTCCGACTCCATCCGCACGATGTCCAGTTGCTGTTCGGTCTTCACCATGAACGGTTTCGCCGCGTCCGCGTCCGCGCCGGTCCAGCCTTGCATCAGAGGCCGTTGACCTGGTTGCGGTGGCGCTGGCCGGTTGTCTCCATGGTGTGGCCCAGGGCTTTCCAGGCCTTCGCGGCGTCGTGCAGGCCGTGCGGATCGAACCGCATCAGAAGGTCGTAGGCGCTGCTCACTTGGCGTCCTTCTTCGCTGACCAGCCGTCGGCGGTGGCTTGTTCGTTGCGCGTGTGGGCGTCGGCGTTCGCGTTAAGACTTGTGGCGGTGTCCGCGAGCCGCTGCTTCAGGGTTCCCAGGGGTGCGGCCCAGCCGGTGCCCAACTGGCCGAGTCCGTTGGCTATGGACCATCCGGCGAGCCGGCCGGAGACGGTGGAGCTGGTCTCCACCGCGTTCCGGATCGGAGAATCGAGCTCCTCGCTCAGGGTTCCCGCGAGACCTGCGGACGCTCGTAGGTCGGTCGGTGCCACGGTCATGTTGTTGTCGGCCAAGGTCTTTCCCTACCCCAGGAAAGTCGGACATGTGTGCGGTTGCTCGCTGAAGGCTACTTGCGGTGTCCCTGTGGCCGCCGGGTGCCGTGGCCTTCCGGCCTCGGGATCGTTTAGGGGCGGCTGTTCGTCCAGAGAGAGTTGGGGTAGCGGAGCAGGAAGTCGGGCCCGCCGACTTCCTGCTCCGTGCGGATCTGAGTACCCGTACTCATGTGCCGGGCCGTTCGTGTCAGGAGAGTTGGGGCGGACGGGACCAGTCGGGGAGGCAGTGTGTTCGGGTGGCGTCGGATGGGCGGGTTGGCGCTCGTGGCTGTGTTGGTGGGGGTGGTGGCAGGGTGTTCTCACGATCCGGGGGACGACGAGTTGCGGGGGAAGGCCACGTCCCAGCAGGCGGAGGAGCGGCGGGCGGCGGCCGAGGCGGGGATCCGGGCGAAGATCGCACGCCTGGGCGGGGTCGCGGGGCTGGAGCCGGTGTTCACCCGGTTCGGTGACGACTGCTTCGCGCAGCGCCGCGACTGGCTCGACGACCGCAGCCCCGCTCGTCCGGTGCTGTCCTGCAACATGGCCGCCACTGCCTACTTCGGCGTCCGGGGCGGTGACGTCGCCGCCGTTCTGCCGGGGATCCGCAATGCCGGGCTCACGGCCTGGGGGCCGCAGGACGCGGACGGGCAGGAGGACGCCTATGCGGCCGGCACGATCCGCTACGCCATCAAGTACCTCCATGACCAAGGTCGTTTCACGGACGGCCGGCTGATGGCGAGCCCGGCGCTGAAGGCGCCGGGGCTCGGGATCGACTGGGACCGGCAGGGCCTGCCGCTGGTGAACGTGGTCGAGGAGCCCAAGCCCTGCGATGCGCAGTACGCCACGGAGATCTACCACCGGTGTGAGAGCGACCCGAAGGGGAGCGTCGCGGAGGCGCGGGCCCGGTACGGCACCGTGCTCACGCTCTCGGTGGACGCCACGGGGTACTTCACCGTGGCGCGGAAGGGCTGAGCCGGAACCCCTGTCTCGGCCGAGGCGATCTGGACGAACGTGTCAGACAAATGTATTGCACGATCGTCTGACCTCTGGGTATCGTCTCGTCATCGGCTGTTCCACAGGGGGAATCACCATGAACGACGCCATCCGCTCCGAGCTCGTCATCGACGGCCGCCGGCTCTCCTACCTCGACTTCGGCGGCACCGGCCGCCCGCTGCTCGCCCTGCACGGCCACCTCTCCGAGGGCGCCGTCTTCGCGCCGCTCGCCGCCGCGCTCGGGCCGCAGTGGCGGGTCATCGCGCCCGACCAGCGCGGGCAGGGCGACTCCGACCGCGCCGAGGACTACGCGCGGGAGGGGTACCTCGCCGACGTCGAGGCGCTGCTCGACCACCTCGGGCTGGAGAGCGTCGTGCTGCTCGGACACTCGCTCGGCGCCGTCAACGCCTACCAGTTCGCGGCCCGGCACCCCGAGCGGGTCGAGGCCCTGGTGAACGTCGAGGGCCCCGCCGCGCTCGGGCTGGACGGGAGCCACCCGCTGGCCTTCCTGCTCGACCTGCCGTACGACGCCTCCAGTCGGGACGCGCTCGTCGCCGCCCTCGGCCCCGCCGCGCCGTACTTCGAGGACCGGCTGCGGGAGGGCGCCGACGGCAGTTGGCGGCTCCCGTTCCACCCGCTGGACATGTACGCCTCCGAGGCGGACGTCCACGGCAACCACTGGGCGGACTGGACGGCCACCACCTGCCCAGCGCTCCTGGTGCGCGGCACGCGGCCCGGCGCGGGCGCCATCCCGGACGACCTGGCCGCCGAGATGGTCGCTCGCCGCCCGGGTACGGCCTTGGCGGAGCTGGACGCGGACCACCTGCTCATCACCACCGCCGCGGACGAATTCCACGGTGTGGTGCGGGAGTTCCTCGCCACGGTGTGACCGGTGCCGGGTGGGGCGGCGGCCCTCAGCTCCGCCGCCCCGTTGGCCTTTCGGCACCCGGCTCGGGGTTCGTTGAGCCAAACCCCACCTTGGGGTGAAGTCAGCGGCGGGGGGTGAAACGGTTCAGCACGAGGTCGGTGGCAGTGGCCCAGTGCTCGTCGGCGGCGGTGACGATGACGGAGCCGCCGTCGACGAGGAGCGGGATCCGGGTGCTGCTGCATCCGTGCGCCTGGTGGACGTGGACGGGGAAGCTCACACCCTCGAACTCGATGTCCTGGCCCGTGTAGCCGGTGGTGACGTCGAAGTCCGGGGGGACGGGCCCGATCCGGTGGGAGTCGGCGATGAACTTCCACAGCTCGGACTCGGGCGTGCTCCCCGGGCCCACGCGTTCGTGCCCGGGGAGGGGGCGTGCGGTCTGGATGGTCACGGTGCGGCCGGAGTTGTAGTAGTTGAGGTCGAGGCACCAGAGGAAGCCGTCGAATTCCTGCGAGGTGTGCACGGGTATCCACTCGGTCGGCCGATTGCGAAGGGTGGCGAACGGGACGTCCCATTCGTCGGCGAGGAAGCGGAACACTGAATCCCCCAACGGTTCCTTGGTGACTGCTCGTTGGGGATCAGTACATCACCGGGGCACCACCTCCGCGTGGGCGCGGCAGCGGGCGAGGGCGGGCTTGATGCGGGGGTCGGGTGGGGTGTGGGAGGCGAGGAGCTCGCCGGCGGTGACGAGGGCCGGCCAGTAGTGGGCGGGGTCGCCGGTGCCGGGGCGGGGGTGGGTGGCGGCGAGGGAGGGGTAGGCGGCGGTGAGGTTGCCGGTGGTGAACCAGCGGGCGAGGCCGTGCCGGTGGCCGGCGCGGATGGACGCACCGAGGGCGTCGATGGCGATGAGGAACTGGTCGACGACGGCGAGGTCGCGGGCGTCCAGGGGGACGGGGACGTCGAAGACGCCGAGGGCTTCGAGGAGTTCGCCGGTGTCGGCCTCGGAGTCGGGGCGGGGGTCGGCGAGGAGGGCGCTGTGGCACTCGTCGATGCGGCGGGTCGTCTCGTCGGCGGGGATGCCGAGGGCAAGGCAGACGGCCCGGGCGGCGGTGGCGGGCTCGCGGGTGCGGCGGGCGAGGGTCGCGTAGGCGTCGGCGGGGGTGGCGCCGGTGTCGAAGAGGCGCCGGGCGAGGGTGGAGAGCTGCATCGGGGGCCTTCAGACGGCGAGGAGGACGCGAGTAGGCGTGGGGGTGGGGGCGATGAGGGCCCACACGAACTTGCCGATCCCGCCCGCGCGGGGGCAACAACCCCAGCGCTCGGCGAGTTCGTCGACGAGGTGCAGGCCGCGTCCGTGCTCGCTGGTGGGGGTGGTGGAGAGGAGGGAGGGGCGGCCGGTGCCGGCGTCGTGGACTTCGAGTCGGAGGCGGTCGTGGATGAGGGCGAAGCGGATTTCGATCAGACGGTCGGCGGGCGCGTCGGAGTGCTGGACGGCGTTGGAGAACAGCTCGGAGAGGAGCAGTTCGGCGATGTCGGAGTAGCGGTCGCCGGAGGGGAGGGCGGAGAGGTACGCGCGGAGCAGGTGGCGCGCGATGGGCGTGGAGAAGGGCCGGGAGTCGAGGCGAGCGGCGAACGTGCGGGGCCGGCGGGCGGTTTTGAGCATGGCGGGGGCACCTCGGGGCGGACGGGGGAGTGAGGGAGGAGCGCGCGATCACGCTGTGCATGCGAATGATTGCGTTCTGGTCTCAATGGTCCCGGTGCCGGAGTTACGGTGGCGACCAAAACCGTGTGTTTGGCGAGCACCGCACATCTGGGGGCTGTGATGACACCACCGAAGGCCAAGCGGCCGACCGCGAGTTCGGCGGTCCTGTTCGGCGAGGAGCTCCGGCACGCGCGCAAGGCGGCGGGCTTCACGCAGGAGGAGCTGGGCAAGCTCCTGCACTGCGACCGGACGGTCATCACGCGGACCGAGGGCGGCAGGCGGAAGCCGCCGGTCGAGGAAGTCGAGGAGTACGGTCGGCTGTTGAACACCGGTGACCTGCTGATGCGGCTGTACAGCCGGGTCGACTGGGAGGCGTCGATCGAGCACCCGGACTGGTTCCAGGAGTACGTGGACCAGGAGGCCGTCTCCATCGGGCTGCGGGCGTACCAAGACGGCGTGATGTATGGCTTGTTGCAGTGCTGGCAGTACGCGCGAGCGCTCTTCGAGACTGGCGATGCAGCTGGCAAGCCGGAGGAAATCGAGGAACTGACCAGGGCCCGACTCAGTCGGCAGAGCCGCTTTCTTGAGCCGGATGGACCGCTGCTGCTCGTCATCCTCGATGAGAGCACCATCCGCACGGTCGTGGGCGGGCCGACTGTGATGAGATGCCAGCTGGAACACCTTCTGCGGGTGGCCCAACTTTCGAACGTCGTCATTCACGTGGCGCCGTTCTCGCACCGGCGAACCTTCATCAAGACGCCTATGGCGTTGCTGGAGCTGCCGGATGGGGAGCGGATGATCTACTCGGAGAGCCTCGAACTGGGGCACCTGAGCGCTGATTCAGCCAATGTGGTCAAGTACCAGCGCTACTATGATCAGCTTCGGTCTGAGTGCCTGTCAGAGAGCGACTCGCTTCGGCTGATTGCCGAGGCGCTGGAGGGTTTCAGAGATGATGAGCAACGAGCTCGCCGCAGCCGCCTGGCGGAAGAGCAGCTACAGCGGCAACGACGGCGGCAGCTGCATCGAGATGGCCCCCGGATTCCTTCCCGGCGTCGTCCCAGTGCGTGACTCCAAGGACCCGCACGGCCCGGCCCTCGTCTTCTCCGCCCCCGCCTGGGAGTCCTTCGTCTCCGCCGTCCGCGCCGGCGCCTTCCCCGCCTAGCCAAAACGTGGTCGGAAGCACCCCTCCACGTGGTCTATGCTTAACCCATCACCCAGATGCGCGGGTGGCGGAATAGGCAGACGCGCTGGATTCAGGTTCCAGTGCCCGAAAGGGCGTGGGGGTTCAACTCCCCCCTCGCGCACACAGGTCAACCGACCCAATGTGGCCGGTCAAACCGACAGAATGTCGGTTTG
>NZ_JBFBDY010000088.1:0-19797 GCF_040683475.1 Kitasatospora sp. NPDC093558
GCGACGGTCATGGTCCGCTCGTCGTCGGCCTGGAGGAAGCCGGGGGCGCCGGCGAGCTGGGTGGCCCAGACCCGGCCGTCGGGAGCGGCGGCGCCGATGACCAGCGTCCGGCGCTCGGTGAGGAAGCGGGCGGCGACCGGCGGGATGGTGTCGCGGATCGCCCGGCCGGCGTGGTCGGCGCGCTCCCGTACGCCGGCCAGCGCCTGGGCGGCCAGTTCGCCGCGGTGGTAGGGCGTGCCGAGGGTCGTCACGACGGCCGCCGGTCTAGAAGAAGCCGCAGGTCGGGGCGGACGCGGTGGGGGCGGTGGCGCCCGTCGCGGCGACCCCGGTGCGGGCGTAGATCTCCAGCCGGATGCCGTCCGGGTCGGTGAAGAAGATGCCGCCGGAGTCCGAGCCCTCGCCGTGCGGCACGACCCCGTCGTACGCGAACTCGGCGCCGAGCTCGCGCAGTTGGCGCTCGGTGGCCTCGACCTCGGCGAGCGTCTCGACCTCGAAGGACAGGTGGTGCAGGCCGGGGGCCGCGGTGGCGAAGGTGCCGGTGCTCTGCTGCCAGAGGGTCACCACCAGGCGGCCGTCGCGGCCCATCAGGGCGTAGCGGCGCTCGGCCTCGGTGCCCTCGTGCACGACCTGGACGCCGAGGACGGTGCGGTAGAACGCGATCGAGCGCTCCAGGTCGGTGACGTTGAGGCCGACGTGGCCGGTCTTCAGGGTGTGGATCAGGGTGGGGCTGGACATGCCTGGACGCTCCCGTGGCTGGGTGGTCCGGAGGGGCTTCTGCCTAACCGGTAATCATGAAGTTAGTGGTTAGGTGATGGACCGTCAACCGGTATCAGAGCATGAAGGGGTTAGGTGGTGGCGGCGCGACGGCACGACGGCGAGACCGCACGGCACCGTGACGGCGCTACGGGAGCCGGAATTGGGAAAGGTTGAGCGGGAAAGCGGGAGCGGGAGCGGGAGCGGGAGCGGGGAGCCGCGGGGCGGCTACTCCCACTCCCACCGGATGCCGATGTGGCCCGGCTGCTGGTCCGGGGCGAGCACGTGGGCGGACGCGGAGGCGCCGATCCACAGCTGCTCGCGGCGGCTGTCGACGTCCTCGCCCGGGTCGCGGTCGTACCGCTCGCAGTGCACCGGGATGGCCGCGGGGTCGAAGTGCACCTGGAGCACGTACTCGCGCACCTGGGTCGCGAAGCGGCGGCTGTACTCCATCGTCGGGCCGCCGGGCGGGATCTCCACCTCGTACTCGAAGACCGTGCTGTCGCCGAGGCCGAGCGGGCGGTCGAGCATGATCTCGCCGACGGTCAGCCCGGCCTCCGGGCGGCGGCGGACGCGGCCCAGCCGGCCGTGCCGCACCGAGGTGATCTCGGGGCAGCCGGTGGCCTCCTCGTCGGCCTTGTGCACGACCAGGCAGCGGCCGACGCCGGCGACGGTGGCGCGCACCACCTGGCGCATCCGCAGCAGGTTGCCGCGGCGGTGGGCGTCGACGTAGTACGAGTCGTGGATGCTCAGGCGCTCCAGCTCGCCGGCCGGCGGCGCGTCGAGCTCGGTGAAGATGTCGGCGATCTCCTGCTCGCCGGGCCAGACGTCCTCCAGCCCGAGGTGGCAGGTGTTGGCGGCGGCGGCCCAGCGGCCGCGCGGGCGCGGCGGGCCGAGCAGCGAGGACAGCGCGCTGTGCGGCAGGCCGAGCAGTTCCTCCAGCAGGTGGACGGCGCGCAGCGAGCTGGCCCGTTCGGGCTGGCTGCGGCCGCGCCGCCAGTAACTCAGCGTCGTGACGCTGACCCTGACGCCGCGTTGGGCGAGCGCCGCCCGGATCCGGTCCAGGCTGAGGCCGCTGGCCTCGATCGCCAGGTGCAGGGTGTCCGCGAAGCCGCCCGCGGTGGCGGGCCGGGCGGCGGGCGGCGAACCGGCGGGCGGCGAACCGGCGGTCGCTGCTGCGGGTGCCTGCGCCGGTGCCGGGGCAGGCGCGAGTGCGGGCGCGCCGGGGCGCTCGGGGCGCTGTTCGACCAGCCGGAGTCGCGCGGCGTCCTGGGGCTGCTGTGCGGCCATGCGGTAACCCTCCCCACCAGGTGAGTTCGGCGGGACCGGGCCGGCGCCGGGGCGCGCCGCGAGCGGCTTCACCGAGCTTTGGGGAACCCTATGCACGGTCGAGAGGCTACGTCATCCGTCGTGCGTATGACAGTGGTCACGGCAGGTGAACCGTAGGGTTAGCGATCTTGAAACATTGCGGAAACACGCATCGTCCCAGGTGGTGACGGATAACACACCGCCGGGGCGGGCCCTGTCGGCGCCGCCCCGGCGGGGTCTTGGTTACCGGATGGTGATCAGCCGACGTTCAGGGCGACGTCGTCGATCACGAAGCTGGTCTGGTTCGAGCCGTCCTCGGTGCCGGTGAACTTGATCGTCACGGTCTGGCCGGCGAAGGAGGTCAGGTCGACGGTGCGCTGCACGTAGCCGGCGGCCGCGTCCACGTTGGACCAGGTCTTCAGCGTCGTCGAGTTCGCCTGCAGGGTCAGCGTGTCGTACGCGGTGCTGCCGGTCTCGGCGGTGTCGATGTGCAGCCAGAACGTCAGCGTCGCGGACTTGCAGCCGGCCGGGATCGAGACGGTCTGCGACAGGGTGTCGGTGTGGGTGGTGCCGTAGCCGTCCAGCCAGGCCTTCCAGCTGCCGCTGTGGGCCGGCTGCGAGCTGCTGTTGTCGATCACGCCGCTCGACGTCGTCCACGGGGCCGCGGTGCCGGTCTCGAAGCCGCCGTTGCCGATCAGCTGGGCCGCGGTGCAGCCGCCGGTCGGGGGCGGGGTCGGGGTGCTGCCGCCGAGCAGGGCGGTGGTCAGCGCGTCGGCGACCGGGGAGCCCCAGCCGGTGACCTGGTCGTAGCCGGTCTTGGCCGGGAAGTCCTGGTTCGAGCCGGTGGTCACGTCGTGGAACGCGCTGCCGTAGCTGCTGCTGTTGGCGACGGCGTACAGGCGCGGGCTGGCCTCACCGAGGACGGGCTGCCCGGCCGCCTTGGCCTTCTGGTTGAACTGGGCGGCGTAGCCGGACCACAGCGGGGCGGCCGCGCTGGTGCCGCCGTAGACCTGCCAGGCGCCGGCGGTGTAGATCGCGAAGCCGCTCGCCGGGTCGGCGTTGGAGGCGACGTCCGGGACGGTGCGCATGGTGCCGCTGACGCCGGTGCCGGTCTGCCAGGTCGGCTTGCTGAAGACGGTGGAGACGCCGCCGCCGGCGGTGCTCCAGGCGCTCTCCGAGGAGTAGGTGTTGCTGCTGGTGACCTTGAGGTTGGTGCCGCCGACACCGGTCTGGTGCGGGCTGGACGCCGGGAAGTCGACGGCCTTGACGGTCGAGCCGCTGGTCGAGCGGGTGCAGTCGCGCGAGCCGTCGTCGCCGGAGGCGGAGAAGATCGAGATGCCCTGCGCGGCGGCCTGCTTGAAGGCGTTGTCGACGGCGGTCATCGAGGCGGCGGTGGTGTCGGGCTCGCACGAGCCCCAGGAGATCGAGATGACCGAGGCCTTGTTGTCGGCCACGATCTTGTTGGCCATGTCGATCTCGCCCTGGTCCGAGTTCGGGGCCTCGTAGATCAGCTGGGTCGCCTTGGGCGCGGCGCCGCGGACGATCTCGCTGTCGAGCTCGACCTCGCCCATGCCCTGGCCGGGGGCGGAGTCGTAGTTGGCGCCGTCCACCGAGACCGTGGAGACGGCCGGGCCGGTGAGGCCGAACTGGCTGTCGTAGGTGGTCAGGTCGGAGGACTTGTAGCCGTCGAACTCCCAGAGGGCGACGGTGACGCCGGTGCCGTCGGCGCCGGTCTTGTTGAGGTTGTAGGCGCCGTCGTACTGCGCCGGGCCGACGCCGTTCGGGGTGGCCGAGGCCGCGTTCGGGGTGACGGCCTTCGGGGTCGCCAGACGGTTCTTGCGGACCGCGTGGTTGTCGAGGCCGTGCACGCCCTGGACGATGTCGGCGAGGTCGGCCGGGACGGAGGCGGCCGCGTCGTTCGCGTAGAACGCGCGCTGCAGCTGCGGGTCGACGTAGGCGCTCTCGTGGGTGCCGAAGGCGCGCGAGACCTGGTCGTTGGTACCGCGGGCGCTGACGACCTGGCGGTTGGCGCTCACCTCGGTGACGGTCAGGCCCTGGTCGGCCAGGTAGGCCTTGACCTGGTCGACGGCGTCCTGGGTGGGGCCGAACTGCGCGGTGAACTGCTCCGGCGTCAGGTACTTGCCGAACTGCGGGTTGCCCGGGGTGGTGACCGCGGCGAGGAAGCGGTCCAGCGCGTCGGCGTTGCGCAGCTTCAGGCTGACGGCGACCGAGATCTGCTGCTCGGCGGGCACGTCGCCCTTCTTCTCCGAGTGGGCCACCGCGGGGTTCACGGTGTTCGGCAGCTCGATGCGGGGAGCGGCGTGGGGCGTCGATGCGGCCTGCGCGGTCGTGACGCCGAGGGAGACGGCGGTCAGCGGCAGCACGGCTATGGCGGCCGCGAGGGCGAGGGTGCGGGGGCGCAACGGATCCTCCTCTGGCCGGATGTGGGGTCCGGCAAGGGGCACTTGACGCTCTGGGGTAGAACGCTGGCTAGAACATGACAGAACAACTCTGGTGATTGGCTCATGGTCAGGCAATTCGTTGCTAAAAAACAGTCAAGTGTGGAACGGGTGAACGGCGGGTGTTTCATACAGTGAATGATCGGAAATTCGGCTGTGGTCCACACCAGTTGGGGCTTCAGGGGCGGACGTAGAATCGCGTGGAGCCGAGGGAGAACGATGACTGACGTGATGGCGGACCCGAGGGACCCCCGCCCGCTGATCGGCGAGCCGCTGGCGCTCGACCTGCTCAACACGCGCTGGGCCGGCACCCCCGTCAACGACCTGCTCGGCGAGCCCGAGGGGTACGGGATCTGGCTCTCCTCCGCCGGGCTGGGCGAGCGCTGCGAGGCCGATGAGGCCGGGCTGGCCGCGGCGCTGAAGGCCCGCGAGGTGCTCGGGGTGGCGGTGCGATCCCTGGACGGGAACGGGGAGTTGGACGAGGCGGCGCGGGCCGGGCTGGACGAGGTGCTGGCGCACGGACGGATCCGGCGGACGGCCGGTCCGGGCGGCGCGGAGGACCGGATCGAGGTCGATGAGCCGCAGTGGCTGGCGGCCTGGCTCGCGGTGGACGACTTCCTCGGGCTGGTCGCGCAGGGGGCGCACCGGGTGCGGCAGTGTGCGCACGACGCCTGCATCCTGCACTTCTTCGACGCGTCGCAGAACGGGCGGCGGCGGTGGTGCCGGATGGCGGTGTGCGGGAACCGGGCGAAGGCGGCCCGGCACTACGTGAAGGCGAAGGGGTAGCGCGGAGTTCCCCGCGCCCCGTGCGGAGCGCGAGGAACCCGCGGGCCGTCAGGCCGTCGTCGTCGCGGCGCCGAGGTGGGCGGTGAGGGCCTCGGTGATGTCGCGGTGGCCCGGGTCGACGGCGGCCCAGGCGGCGTAGCCGTCGGGGCGGATCAGCAGGACGGTGTCGCGCAGCTTGCCGTGCGGGTCGGCGGGGGCGACGGTGACGAGCTCGTCGGCCCAGGGCGCGGCGGCGCTCTGGACGTCATTGCTGACCAGGACGAACTTCCCGGCGCGCAGCGCCTCGTAGAGCCGCTCGGGGGCGTCGGGCTCGCCGTCGCGGGGCTTCTCGATCGCGGTCAGCCGCAGGTCGGGGACGCGCTTGCCGACCAGCGGGTGGGCGTCCTTCGGGGCGGGGTAGGTGATGTCGATGCCGGAGACCATCCGGGCGCCGCGCTCGGTGACCGGGTCGAGGTGGCTGCCGAGCGCGGTGAGCGCGCCGCGCAGGGCGCGGGTGGGGGCGGACTCGGCGAGGGCGAGCCGGATCAGGGCGCCGGAGGTGCGCAGGACCGTCTTGCCGACCGGGTGGCGCTCGGTCTGGTAGCTGTCGAGCAGGGCGTCGGTGGCGCGGCCGTGCAGGACGGCGGCGAGCTTCCAGGAGAGGTTGGCGGCGTCCTGGAGGCCGGTGTTCATGCCCTGGCCGCCGGCCGGCGAGTGGCAGTGCGCGGCGTCGCCGGCCAGGAAGACCCGGCCGGAGCGGTAGTTGGGCACCTGGCGCTCGTCGCTGTGGAAGGTGGAGGCCCAGCGGGCCTCGTGCATGCCGAAGTCCTCGCCGATGGCGGCCTCGGTGACGGCGGCGATCCGCTCCAGCGAGGGGGTGGTGCCGTCCGGGACGCTCTCGTTGCGGTCCCAGGCGATGACCCGGTAGTAGCCGTCGCCGAAGGGGGCGAGGAAGGCGAAGCCGGCGCTGCCGGCGCCGACGGTGATGGTGTCCTCGGGCTCGCGCTCCAGCCGGACGTCGGCGAGCAGGACGGAGTCGACCACCGATTCGCCGGGGAACGGGACGCCGAGCAGCTCGCGGACGGTGGAGCGGACGCCGTCGGTGCCGACGGCGTACCGGGCGCGGTGGGTGGTTCCGTCGGCGGTCTCCAGCGTGACGCCCTCGGCGTCCTGGCGCAGGCCGGTGACCTCGCTGCCGCGCACGATCGTCGCGCCGGCCGCCACCGCGCGCTCGTGCAGCAGCCGCTCGACGTTGTACTGCGGGGTGATCAGGACGAACGGGAAGCGGGTCGGCAGGTTGCCGAGCTCGACGCCGAAGCGGTTGAACATCTTCAGCGAGGTGAGCGGCCGGCCGGTGGCGATGAGGTCGTCGGCGAGGCCGCGGGCGTCGAGCAGTTCGAGGGTGCGGGCGTGCACGGCGAAGGCCCGGGTGAGGTTGGACTCGGCGCCGCGCTTCTCCAGGAGGGTGACGGTGAGGCCGGCGGCGGCGAGGTCGCCGGCCAGCAGCAGGCCGGTCGGTCCGGCGCCGACGATCAGGACGTCGGTGACGGTCTGCTTCGCGGTCATGTGTCAGCTCCCGGTGGTCGGAGGGCGGTTGGACGCGTCGTCCGGCGTCCGTCCAGCCTCCATCATCCCCGGCCCGGGCGCGGGGTGTGAACCGCCGGGCCCCGGCGGTCGGTGACTGCCGGGGCCCGGTGTGGTGCCGGAGGGCTCAGCCCTGCCGGCGGATCTCCACCGTGCGGAACCGGTTGGCGACGAACGCGCCGTCGCAGTAGGCGGCGTTGGCGGCCGGGTTGGCGCCGGTGCCGTGCAGGTCGGAGAAGGCGGCGGTCTGGTTCGGGAAGACGCCGCCGGTTAGGTTGAGCGAGAGCGAGACGCCGGCGTCCAGCACGGCCTCCACCAGCAGGGCCTCGACCTCGGGGGACGTGGTGTAGCCGGTGGCCGTCATCGCGCCCTTGTCGCGGACGGTGGTGCGCAGCAGCTCGACCGCGGCCGGGGTGGACTCGACCGCGACGGCGAAGGAGACCGGGCCGAAGCACTCGCTGCGGAAGACCGCGCGGTCGTCCGGCTTGTCGGCGTCGAGCTTGATCAGGGCGGGGGTGCGGACGGTCGCGTCCGGGAAGTCGGGGGAGACGACCGTGCGCGGGGCGAGGGCGAGCTCGCCGTACTCGCCGCCGGCCGCGGCGGCCGAGCGCTGGAGCACGCCGGGGTTGACGACGGCGCCGAGGATGCCGGCGGCGCGGGCGTCGTCGGACAGCAGGCCCTCGATCGCGCCGGCGAGGTCGGCGACGACCTGGTCGAAGGACTTGTCGCCCTGGTCGGTGGTGATGCCGCCGCGCGGGATCAGCAGGTTCTGCGGGGTGGTGCACATCTGGCCGCTGTAGAGCGAGAGCGCGAAGGCGAGGTTGCCGAGCATGCCCTTGTAGTCGTCGGTGGAGTCGATGACGACCGCGTTGACGCCGGCCTTCTCGGTGTAGACCAGGGCCTGCTTGGCGTGCTCCTCCAGCCAGTCGCCGAAGGCGGTGGAGCCGGTGTAGTCGATCATCCGGATCTCGGGGCGCACCGCGAGGTCCTTGGCGACGGTGCCGCCCTCGTGCTCGGCGGCCAGGCAGACCACGTTCGGGTCGTAGCCGGCCTCGGCGAGCACCTCGCGGGCGATCCTGACGGTCAGGGCGAGCGGCAGCGCGGCCCGCGGGTGCGGCTTGACGAGCACCGGGTTGCCGGTGGCCAGCGAGGCGAACAGGCCGGGGAAGCCGTTCCAGGTCGGGAAGGTGTTGCAGCCGATCAGCAGCGCGAGGCCGCGCGGGACGACGGTGAACTCCTTGCTCATCACCAGCGGGTCGCGCTTGCCCTGCGGCTTGGTCCAGCCGGCCTGCTTGGGCAGCCGGGTCTGCTCGGCGTACGCGTAGGCGACGGCCTCCAGGCCGCGGTCCTGGGCGTGCGGGCCGCCGGCCTGGAAGGCCATGCCGTAGGCCTGGCCGGTGGTGTGCATGACGGCCTGGGCGAACTCGTGCGAGCGGGCGTTGATCCGGTGCAGGATCTCCAGGCAGACGGCGGCGCGCTCCAGCGGGCTCGCGGCGGCCCAGCCGGGGCGGGCGGCGCTCAGCGCGGCGATCAGGGCGTCCGGCCCGGCGTGCGGGTAGGTGATGCCCAGCTCGACGCCGTACGGGGAGGTCTCGCCGCCGACCAGGTCGCCGTCGGTGGGGTGGCCGGCGAGGGTGAACGGCGCGCCGAGCAGGGCGTCGAACGCCGCCTTGCCGTCCGCGGCACCGCTCTCGCCGTACGCCTTCGGGAACTCGGGGTAGGGCGACCAGTAGTCGCGCTTGGCGGCGGCGTCGATCGCGGCGTCCAGGGTGGCCTGGTGGCGCGCGACCAGCTCGGTGACGAGGGGGTGGGTGACCGCGGACATCTGTTCGCTCCTCAGAGAGCCTTGGGGAGGAAGACGGGACACGTCACAGAGTAACCGAACGATCGGTCGGCTCAATAGGGCGAAAGAGATGTGGTTCCGGGGAAACGAACGGGGGCGCGTCCGTGGCGGACGCGCCCCCGGGGGCGGGGAGGGCGGGCGGTTTACGGCACGCCCAGCTCGAAGATGACGTACCCGGCGTACCAGCCGGAGGCCGCCGCCGCGGTGCCGAGCACCGTCGCCAGCACCGGCCAGCTCAGCTTGCGCATGCCGATGGCGAGCGCGATGAACAGCGGGAACGCGGGCAGCAGGTAGCGCGAGACGTTGCCGAAGATGCCCAGGCTGCCGAGCACCGAGACGATCGTGGCGAGCGTGTAGGCGGTGAGCACCAGCGGCGGGCGCAGCCGGACGAGCAGCACGACCAGGGCCGGCAGGGTCAGCACGATCAGGGTCGCGAAGAGGTCCGGCAGGACGAACGCGAAGGGGTAGTCGTTGCGGCCGAGCATGACGCCGCGGATCGCGTAGAAGGTGCCCTGGCCCCAGTCGAAGTAGTGCAGCCAGGCGTCGTGCTGAAGGCGGAAGTAGCCGCCCCACTCGCCGGTCCGCCAGCCCACCCAGCCGACGTAGCCGGCCAGGCCGAGCGGGGCGAGCAGCATCGCGGCCAGCGGGCGCAGCACGCCGCTCTCGCGGCGCCACAGCTCGACCAGCGCGGCCAGGCCGACGGCACCGATCAGGGCGGCGGCGGTCGGGCGGTTGAGGCCGGCGAACAGGGTGATCAGGCCGGCCGCGACCCACTGCCTGCTCATCACGCAGTAGCAGGCCCAGGCGGCCAGGGCGACGAACGTCGAGTCCGAGTA
The DNA here is from genome assembly GCF_040683475.1 of Kitasatospora sp. NPDC093558. Classification (NCBI taxonomy): domain Bacteria; kingdom Bacillati; phylum Actinomycetota; class Actinomycetes; order Kitasatosporales; family Streptomycetaceae; genus Kitasatospora; species Kitasatospora sp. NPDC093558. Next base: position 9,549 of record NZ_JBFBDY010000088.1, read on the forward strand.
GAGCGCCCACTCCGCGCCCGAGCCCGGGGCGACGGCCCAGATGCCGGCCGCGATCACGCCCGCTCGGGGGCCGGCCAGCCGGTCCACCACGGCGTAGATGCCGGCCGCGGCGAACAGCGAGGCGACCACCGAGACCAGCATCCCGGCGCCGTACAGGCCGAGGCCGGTGACGTCCGAGGTCAGCCGCATCAGGCCCGGGTAGAGCGGGAAGAAGGCGGCCGAGTTCTGCTCGATGCTGAAGCCGACCTGGCCGCCGGGGACCGGTACCAGCGCCGGGTGGTAGCCGAACTGCGCCACCTGCTGGTACCACCAGCCGTCCCAGCTGGCGAGGACGTCCCAGGGGTTGGCGCCGCCGCCGAAGCGGGCGGGCTTCGTGGCGTACGACCCGGAGAAGGAGAGCAGCTTCATGAAGACGGTGAAGCCGATCAGCTTGAGCACCGCGTAGCACCACACGGCCGGCCCGAACCGGACCGCCAGGGCGCGGACGCGCTCCTGCCAGCCGGCGGCGGGTGCGGCCGGTTCGTCGTTGCGCTGCTCTGGCACGTCGGACTCGACTGCCGGTATTGCGGTCATCGGACTGGACCCATCCTGCTGGCCGTGGACGATCGTCCGGAGAGTCTAGGGCCTGGCACCCGCCTCCCGTCGTGCCCGAAGGGCGCCTGGCGGCGTTGGGGTGCGTGGATCGCAAGGCGGAGGAGGGAGGCGATGCGGAGCATCGGGCGACCGACGACAACGCGACGAGGCGCGTGCCCCGGCGCCGCCAGGCAGGCGGGAGGCGGGCGCCAGGCCCTAGGGGCCTGTCGTTTGGTCCTGGTGCGGACCAACGAAGGGGTGATTGCGGACCGGCGGACCCGATCGCGTGGGGCCGGGTGGGGCCGGGGATACTCGGAGGATGGCCGATCACACCACGCGTCCCGCCTACACCGTCGAGTCGCTGCTCGCCGTGACCGTCGACGTGTTCAACGAGCGCGGGTACGACGGCACCTCGATGGAGGACCTCTCGCGGGCCGCGGGGATCTCAAAGTCGTCGATCTACCACCACGTCCGCGGCAAGGAGGAGCTGCTGCGGCTCGCGGTCGGGCGGGCGCTGGACGGGCTGTTCGCGATCCTGGCCGAGCCGGCCGCGGTCGGGGGCCCGGCCGTGGAGCGGCTGGAGCACGTGGTGCGGCGCACCGCCGAGGTGCTGCTGGAGGAGCTGCCGTACGTCACCCTGCTGCTGCGGGTGCGCGGCAACACGGCCACCGAGCAGTGGGCGCTGGAGCGCCGCCGGGAGTTCGACCACCAGGTCGCCGAGCTGCTGCGGGCGGCCGTCGCGGACGGCTCGCTGCGGGCGGACGTCGAGCCGCGGCTGGCCACCCGGCTGCTCTTCGGCATGATCAACTCGATCGTCGAGTGGTACCGCCCTGGCCTCAAGGCCGCGGACGGCGTGGCCGACGCGGTCGTCCACCTGGCCTTCGACGGGCTGCGCGCGCGGTAGTCCGCTAATCGGGCGGGACCTGGTCGGTCTCCTCGAACACCAGCATCGTTCGTGTGCCAAGCACCTGGGGGATGGACTGGATGCGGTTGAGCACGAGCTCCCGCAGGGCGTGGTTGTCGGCGGTGTGCACCAGCAGGAGGACGTCGAAGTCGCCGCCGACGAGGGCGATGTGCGCGACGCCCGGCAGCTCCAGCAGCTGCTCGCGCACCGTGCGCCAGGAGTTCTGGACGATCTTCAGCGTGATGTACGCGGACGCGCCCTGACCGGCCCGTTCGTGGTCGACCCTGGCCGTGAAGCCGCGGATGACGCCGTCCTCGACCATCCTGGAGATCCGGGCGTACGCGTTCGCCCGGGACACGTGCACCCGCTCGGCGACCGAGCGGATCGAGGCGCGACCGTCCTGCTGCAGCAGCCGCAGGATCGACCGGTCGACACGGTCGAGTCTGGACATCTGTTCAGCCGACATGACCCCCCACCCTCACCGATTGGACGCACTGCCACCAGTCGACCTCCGCTCAGGCCGAATGTCCACCACCTTGTCACGCTTCTGGTCAAGATGAACAGACGACCGAACAATCGGTAGGGAGCCCCCATCACCCCCGGAGGTGCCCCGAGATGACCGTTCTCGACCACAGACACCCCACCGCGGTGCCCGGCTGGATGCCCGGAGCGACCGCTCCCCGCACCGACCCGGCCCCGTTGCTGCCGGACGCCTCCCCCGTCCGCGTGCTCGGCACCCCCGCGCTGGAGAAGCAGGACCCGGCGCTGCTGCGCGAGCTCTACCGCCGGCTCGTGATCGGCCGCCGCTACAACCAGCAGGCCACCACCCTGACCAAGCAGGGCCGGCTCGCCGTCTACCCGGCGTCCGCCGGCCAGGAGGCCTGCCAGATCGCCGCCGCGCTCGCGCTCGGCGAGCAGGACTGGCTCTTCCCCAGCTACCGCGACACCCTCGCCGTGGTCTCCCGCGGCGTCGACCCGCTGGAGGCGCTGACCCTCCTGCGCGGCAACGCCCACACCGGCTACGACCCGCGCGCCACCCGCACCGCCCCGCTCTGCACCCCGCTCGCCACCCAGGCCCCGCACGCCGTCGGCCTGGCGCACGCCGCCCGGCTGCGCGGCGAACCGGTGGTCGCGCTCGCCATGCTCGGCGACGGCGGCACCAGCGAGGGCGACTTCCACGAGGCGCTGAACTTCGCCGCCGTGCTCCAGGCCCCCGTGGTCTTCCTGGTGCAGAACAACGGCTACGCGATCTCCGTCCCGCTCACCGCCCAGTCCGCCGCGCCCAGCCTGGCCCACAAGGCGGTCGGCTACGGCATGCCGGGCCGCCTGGTCGACGGCAACGACGCGCCCGCCGTGCACGGCGTGCTGGCCGAGGCCGTCGAGCGCGCCCGCACCGGCGGCGGCCCGACCCTCGTCGAGGCGCTGACCTACCGCATCGACGCGCACACCAACGCCGACGACGCCACCCGCTACCGCACCGACGACGAGGTCGCCGCCTGGCGCGAGCACGACCCGATCCTGCTGCTGGACCACGCGATGCGCGCACTCGGCATCCTGGACGACGAGCTCGTCCAGCAGGCGGCCGACGAGGCGGAGGCGCTCGCGGCCCGGATGCGGGCCGAGTTCCACGCCGACGCCGAGCTGGACCCGATGGCGCTGTTCGCCCACGTCTACGCCGAGCCGACCCCGCAACTGCGCGAGCAGGCCGCACAGTTGTCCGCCGAGCTGGCCGCCGAGGCCGAGGTGCAGCACTGATGAACTCCCTTGTCACCGGCACCCGCACCGCCTCCATGGCGCAGGCGCTCAACACCGCGCTGCGGGACGCCATGCGCGACGACCCCGCCGTGCACGTGCTCGGCGAGGACGTCGGCGCGCTCGGCGGTGTCTTCCGGATCACCGACGGACTGACCGCCGAGTTCGGCCCGGACCGCTGCCTGGACACCCCGCTGGCCGAGGCCGGCATCCTCGGCACCGCGATCGGCATGGCCATGTACGGGCTGCGCCCGGTCGTCGAGATGCAGTTCGACGCCTTCGCCTACCCGGCGCTGGAGCAGCTGTTCTCGCACGTCGCGAAGATGCGCAACCGCACGGCCGGCAAGCTCCCGCTGCCGATCACCGTGCGTATCCCGTACGGCGGCGGCATCGGCGGCGTCGAGCACCACAGCGACGCCTCCGAGGCGTACTACACGAGCACGCCCGGCCTGCACGTCGTCACGCCCGGCACGGTGGCCGACGCCTACGGGCTGCTGCGCGCCTCGATCGCCTCGGACGACCCGGTCGTCTTTCTGGAGCCCAAGCGGCTCTACTGGGGCAAGGACGCCTTCGACCCGACCGCGCCGGTCGAGCCGATCGGCCGGGCCGCGCTGCGCCGCACCGGCACCTCGGCCGTCCTGATCACGTACGGGCCCTCGCTGCCGGTCTGCCTGGAGGCGGCCGAGGCGGCGAAGGCCGAGGGCTGGGACCTCGCGGTGCTGGACCTGCGCACCCTCGTGCCGTTCGACGACGAGACCGTCACCCGCGTGGTGCGCTCGGTCGGCCGGGCCGTCGTGGTGCACGAGGCGAGCGGCTTCGGCGGCACCGGCGCGGAGATCGCCGCCCGGGTCACCGAGCGCTGCTTCCACCACCTGGCCGCGCCGGTGCTGCGGGTCACCGGCTTCGACATCCCGTACCCGCCGCCGATGCTGGAGCACCACCACCTCCCCGGGGTGGACCGGATCCTGGACGCGGTCGCCCGGCTGCAGTGGGAGGACTGAGGATGATGCCCGTCGTGCGCGAGTTCACCCTGCCCGACCTCGGTGAAGGACTGACCGGGGCGGAGGTGGTGCGCTGGATGGTCGAGGTCGGCGAGGTGATCGCCGTCGACCAGCCGGTGGTCGAGGTGGAGACCGCCAAGGCCGTCGTCGAGGTGCCCTGCCCGTACGGCGGGGTGGTCACCGCGCGGTACGGCGAGCCGGGCGAGGAGATCGCCGTGGGCGCGCCGCTGGTGACCGTCGCGGTGGCCGCGGCGGACGGGCCGACGGACGCTCCCGTCGCCGCGCCGTCCGCCGAGGTGGAGCGCCCGCTGGTCGGGTACGGCGTCGCGGAGTCGCGGGGCGCACGGCGGCGCCGGGTGGGGGTCCCCTCGGCCGCTGCTCCCGTCCCCGCCCCGGTGGTGGCCGCGGCACCCGCGGTGGTGCCGGTGATCTCGCCGCTGGTGCGGCGGCTGGCCCGGGAGCAGGGCGTCGACCTTGCGGCGGTCGCCGGCAGCGGGCCGGACGGGCTGATCATGCGCGCGGACGTCGAGCGGGCGGTCGCGGCCAGGGTCGCTGCTCCGGTGCCTGTTGCTGTGGCCTCTTCTGCTGTGACATCCCCTGTCGTGGCCGAGGGCGTCGTCCCGCTGCGCGGGCTGCGCAAGGCGGTGGCGGAGAAGCTCAGCCGCAGCCACCGGGAGATCCCCGCCGCGACCTGCTGGGTGGACGCGGACGCCACCGAACTGATGGCGCTGCGACGGCAGTTGAACGCCACGCCGGGGCCGAAGGTGAGCGTGCTGGCGCTGCTCGCCCGGATCTGCACGGTCGCGCTGGCGCGCTTCCCCGAGCTCAACTCCAGTGTGACGCAGGACGGTTCGGGCATCGTCCGGCACTCGGCGGTGCACCTGGGCTTCGCCGCGCAGAGCGAGCGCGGGCTCGTCGTCCCGGTGGTGCGGGACGCGCACGCGCGGTCCACCGAGCAACTCGGCGAGGAGCTCGCGCGGTTGACCGAGTCGGCCCGGAACGGCTCGCTGACCCCGGCCGAACTGACCGGCGGCACCTTCACGTTGAACAACTACGGCGTGTTCGGCGTGGACGGCTCCACCCCGATCCTCAACCACCCCGAGGCGGCGATGCTCGGCGTCGGCCGGATCGTCGCCAAACCCTGGGTGCACGAGGGGCAGTTGGCGGTGCGCGAGGTGACGCAGCTGTCGTTCACCTTCGACCACCGGGTCTGCGACGGCGGTACTGCGGGCGGATTCCTGCGGTTCGTCGCGGACTGCGTGGAGCGGCCGGGGATGCTGCTGCGGCAGCTCTGACCGGTGCCTCTCGTCGGTGCCTCTCGCGGCACGGTCGCCCTGAGTGTACGGGGGAGCCACTCAGGGCGACCGTGGAATGAGTGAGAGTAGCGCGTTCCCGGGCCGGGTGTCCGGGCTTCGCGCGATTTGTCGGATGAGCACTTCGGGCGTGCCACGCTGCCTAGGCGTCAACAGGGACAAGCCAGGTGGTGGCGCAGGCCGGCCGGAGGCGAAACGATTCTCTTGGGTACTCGAAACGTTGCGGTGAAGCCCCGCAGAACACTTCTGGTCCGCACCGGGCACGGCTCGGCGGGGGTCGCCTCCGTCCCTGGCCTGCCGGCGCTCCCCCCGGACCACCCGGCCGCCGACCGGGCGGAAGCCCCCGCGCCGCCCCCGATGCCGCTCGACCCGCCGGACCTCCCGCCCGTGGAGGCGCCGACCGCCGTCCTGCCGGTGGTGCCGGGCCTGGTCACCGGGCCGGTGCACCCGGCGATCCCGGACCCGCCGGCCCAGCCGCCGGCCGTGCCCGGGTCGGCCGTGCCCGGGCCGGGCTTCGCCGAACAGGTCGTCCCCGAGACCTTTCCCGAGCCGGTCGGGCCCTCCGCCGCCGCGCCGTTCCGGCCGCTGTTCACCGACGCGCCGAGCCTCAACTGGGCCGGACCGGGCGACAGTTGGAGCCGGGCCTGGGCCGTCCAGGCACTCGCCGACGGCGGTCCGGCGCCCGCCGTGCTCGGCAGCGGCCACTCCTCGGCGGCCGAACTGCCGCCCACCGCACGGGACATCGAGCTGATCCGGGCCAGCCTGGCGGTCGTCGAACCCGTCGCCGACCGGGCCACCGCGCACTTCTACGCGCTGATCTTCCTGCACCACCCCGAGGTCCGCGCGCTCTTCCCGGCCGCCATGGACGTCCAGCGCGACCGCCTCTTCCGCGCCCTGCTGGCCGCCGCCCGCGGCGCCGACGACCCGGACGCGCTGCGCGCCCACCTGAGCGCGCTCGGCCGCGGCCACCGCCGGTACGGCACGCTGACCGGCCACTACGGCCCGGTCGGGGAGTGCCTGGTGCAGGCCCTGGCGAGGTACTCGGGCAACCGCTGGGACGCCGCGACCGAGCTGGCCTGGCGCCGGGTCTACCGGCTGGTCTCGTCGATCATGATCGAGGCCGCCGAGGCGGACGCCCGCACCTCGCCGCCCTGGTGGCACGGCGAGGTGGTGCGGCACGAGCGCCGCACCCGGGACGTCGCGGTCATCACCGTCCGCCCCGACCAGGCCTACCCGTTCCGCGCCGGGCAGTACACGAGCCTGGAGACGCCCTGGTGGCCGCGGGTGTGGCGGCACTACTCGTTCGCCTCGGCGCCCCGGCCGGACGGGCTGCTGACCTTCCACGTCAAGGCCGTCCAGGCGGGCTGGGTGAGCAACGCGCTCGTCCACCGCGCCGCGCCCGGGGACGTCCTGCGGCTCGGCCCGGCGGCCGGCGCGATGACCGTCGACCACGGCTCCGGCACCGACCTGCTCTGCCTCGGCGGCGGCACCGGCATCGCGCCGATCCGGGCGATGGTCGAGGAGGTCGCCGAGCACGGCACGTCCGACCGCCGCGTCGACGTGTTCTACGGCGCCCGCCGCGCCGCCGAGCTGTACGAGCTGGAGGGACTGGCCGAACTGGCCCGGCGCTGCCCGTGGCTCACCGTGCACCCGGTGGTCTCCGGCACCGGCCCGGCCGGGGGCGCGCTGGCCGGTGAACTCCCCGAGGTGGTCGGCCGGTTCGGCCCGTGGACCGGCCGGGACGCGCTGCTCAGCGGGCCCGCCGCGATGGTCCGCCGGAGCGTGGGCGCGCTGGTGCGCTCCGGGGTGCCGATGGAGCGGATCCGGCACGACCTGGTGGGCGACCTGGCCGCGGGCTGAGGCCGAGGCGCTAGTGCGGTGGACCTATCCGGTCACGGCACTAGGCGAGATCCGGGGCGAGCAGGGCGCGGATGCCCTCGATGTTGGCCGCCAGGTACGCCCGCAGCCGGGGCGGGACGACGTTGACCGAGGTGACGCCCTCGCGCGTGAACGGCAGCCGGACCACCTCGTACTCGCCGTTCGGATCGTCCACCTCGGGCCCGTGCCGGCGGCTGAGGTCCATCGAGGCGAGCCGGCACACGAAGAAGTGCTGCACCTTGACCCCGTGCGGGTGGAGCAGCGTGCCGTCGTCGTGGTGCGTGTGGCTGATGGTGTCGACGAACGCGGGCACGACGTCGACGACCTTGCCGCCGAGCTCCTCGTCCACCTCGCGGTGCAGCGCCTCGACCACCGTCCGGTCGCCGCGCTCCACCCCGCCGCCGGGCGTGATCCAGTACGGGTGCGGGGAGCCCGGGCGGACCCGGCGGATCACGACGAGGCTGGCCGGGCCGTGCGGGTCCGCCGGGTCCAGCTCCAGCAGGATCGCCCGCGCGGTGCGCTTGACGACCGGGCGCGGTGGCGGGGTGCGGTTGTCGTGACCCATGGCCACCTCCGGGGCGCGAGCGTTGTGCGGGAGTCTGCCGCAGCCGGGCCGGGCCGAAACGCCGACCCGCCGGGGTGCATCCGTTCGGACACCACGGGGAAAGCGGGAGGGCCCGTCCCCGGTGAACCACCCGGGTACGGGCCCTTCCCGTGGAGCGGCTCCGCTCAGTCGTCGTCCAGGGCCAGGTGCAGGCCCCAGGCGACCAGGCTGATGATCAGCGAGCCCAGCAGCGCCGGCACGAAGCCGTCGACGTGGAAGTCCAGGTTGAGCCTCCCCGAGGCCCACGAGGTCAGCAGCAGCATCAGGGCGTTGATCACGAAGGTGATCAGGCCCAGGGTCAGGATGAACAGCGGGAACGAGAACAGCTTGACGACCGGCTTGACCAGCCAGTTCACCACGCCGAACACCAGGGCGACGGCCACCACCGTGATCGCCTTGTGCTGCCAGTCGGCCTTGTTGTCCGTGAGTTGGATGCCGGTGACGATCCAGGCGGCGACCCAGATGGCCACCGCGTTGATCAGCGTTTTGAGAACGAAACCCTTCATGGCGCCCAGCCTGGCAGGCCGCCCGGTCCGCAGGGAAGCTCCCGCCGGGCATGTTGGTGTTGAATGCCGGTGGTCCCCGAGGTGGACGGAGAAGGGAAGACGGCACCGGTGAAACTGTTCCGGCTGGACGAACTCGACGCCGAACGCGCGGCCAACGACGGCGCGTACCTGCGGTTCCTGCGCGAACCGCGGATGTCCGCCGGGCTGTACGCGCTCTCCCCCGGCGCCACCGACCCGCAGACCGCGCACGACCAGGACGAGATCTACCAGGTGATCAGCGGCCGGGCCGAGCTGACCGTGGGCGGCGAGACCGCGACGGTCGGGCGCGGCACCGTCGTCTACGTGCCGGCCGGGACGCCGCACCGCTTCCACCACATCACGGAGGAACTGCGGGTCCTGGTCGTGTTCTCGCCGCCGGAGGACTGACCCACGGCCTCAGGACGGGCAGGCCTGAGGACGGGCAGGCCTGAGGACGGGCAGGCCTTAGGGTCGACCGCATGCGTCTCACCGAAGAGCTCTGGGCGGCCATCGAACCGGTCTACGCCGAGATCCTGGCCCACCCCTTCATCGGCGGCCTCACCGACGGCACCCTGCCGCGCGAGGCCTTCCGCCACTTCGTCGTGCAGGACTCGCACTACCTGCGCGACTACGCCCGCGCGCTCGCCGTCTGCGCCGCCAAGGCGCCCGGCGAGGAGGACGTGCGGGCGTTCGCCGACGACGCGGTCGGGGCGATCGCGGCCGAGCAGGGCATGCACGCCGAGTTCATGACGGCCTTCGGCGCCAGCGCCGAACAGGCCGCCGGCGAACCGGTGTTGCCCACCACCCGGGCCTACACCAGCTACCTGCTCGCGACCGTCTACGGCGGCTCCTTCGCGGAGGCGCTCGGCGCGGTGCTGCCCTGCTACTGGATCTACGCCCGGGTCGGCGAGGCGCTGCTCGCCCAGGGCTCGCCGGACCCGCTCTACGCCAAGTGGATCGCCACGTACGGCGACGAGGCCTTCCAGTCGGTGGTGCGGCGCGTGCTGGCGCTCGCCGACCGGATCGGCGAGGAGCTCTCCCCCGCCGAGCGCCGCCGCGTGGTCGAGCACTTCACGACCACCTCGCGCTACGAGTGGATGTTCTGGGACGCCGCGTGGCGCGGTGAGCGCTGGCCGGTCTGAGCCTGTCCGAGCCTGTCCGAGCCGGTCTGAGCTGCTCGGCGTCGGTCCGGGGCCCGTCCGAGGCCCGGTCCCCAGGGTCATCCCCGGGGGCCGGAGTCGGGGTGATCTCGGGGTTCTCTCCGGGCCGTTGGGCCTCGTTCCGGCACTTGCGCCCCCGTACGATCGAAGTACCGAAAGCAAGCGGGATGCGGCACCGATAGGGCAGCCGGCCCGAGGGGAGATAAGGAACGGACATGGCTGAGCTCTGGAAGTCGCTGCCCTCCTGGGTGCGCAACATCGTCGTCCCGGTGCTGGTCCTGGTGCTGGCCTGGAACATCGTGACCTTCGTGTTCGGCGTGGTCGGCGCGCTGCTGAGCATGCTGATCAAGCTGCTGGTCGTGGTCGGCATCGGGGCCGCGGTGGTCATCCTGGTGAAGAAGGCGGCAAAGCTCTGACGACGCTGCGGCGTCGACGCCGAGGCCCGGCACCCCGTCGTGGGGGTGCCGGGCCTCGTCCGTTCCGGCCTCCCGCTCAGGCGCGGTAGCCGTCGAGGTCGTGCGCGGGCCGCCAGCCCTGTGC
>NZ_JBFBDY010000089.1:0-19253 GCF_040683475.1 Kitasatospora sp. NPDC093558
CTTCGCTCACGCGTTGCTCCTTGCGGGTTCGGTGCTGTCGTGCCGGTCGTGCTGGTGGTGCAGCCGGATGGCGTGCTGCATGGTCTTGCGGGCGCCTTCCGCATGGGTGGGTGCGTCAGACGGTGGTGACGACATCGTCGTACGCCAGGCGCGGCGAACGCGGGTACCAGGCGTCCTCGCCCGGCTTGCCGATGTTCACCACGGCCAGCACCGAGTGCTCGCCGTTGCCGAAGAACTCCTTGTTGATGCCCTCGGCGTCGAAGCCGGTCATCGGGCCGGCGGCCAGGCCGGCGGCGCGGACGCCGATGATGAAGTAGCCGGCCTGCAGGGCGCCGTTCAGGCGGGCCGAGCCCTCACGGACCGGGCGCTCCGAGAAGAACACGTCCTTGGCCTGCGGGAAGGCCGGGAACTGGGCGGGCAGCTCCTCGTGGAACTCGTTGTCCACGGCCAGGATGGCGACCAGCGGGGCGGCGGCGGTCTTGGCCTTGTTGCCGTCCGACAGGTGCTGGACCAGGCGCTCGCGGCCCTCGGCCGAGCGGACCAGGACGACGCGCAGCGGCTGCTGGTTGAACGCGGTCGGGCCGTACTTGACCAGGTCGTAGATGGCCTGGACCTGCTCCTCGGCGACCGGCTCGTCGGTGAAGGTGTTCGCGGTGCGCGCCTCGCGGAACAGCAGGTCCTGAGCGGCGGCGTCGAGTACCAGGGCGTCGGTGGTCATGCTTGTGCACCTCATGCGGAAGGGGTTCGTCGGTGTGACCGGCCGCGGCCGATCACTGCTTCCAACATAGGTGAACTTTCAACGATTCCCAAGGCGGATGTGACCCGTATCACTCGCCGCCCGCAGCTCCCTCCTCGGCGGCCAGCGCGGCGTCCAGCCGCTCGCGGGCGCCGTCCAGCCAGCGCTGGCAGACCTTCGCCAGCTGCTCACCGCGCTCCCAGAGCGCCAGCGACTCCTCCAGCGACGTGCCGCCGTTCTCCAGCTGCCGGACGACCTCCAGCAGCGCGTCCCGCGCGTGCTCGTAGCCGAGGGCGTCGTCCGCACCCTTCGGCACGTCGCCGGGCCGATCCTGATCCTGCTGCTCTGCCATGCGAGCCAGACTAGGGGCTGGCACCGACAGAACGGCCGCACCGGCTGGAATCCGGGTGCGTACGGCAGGCGCGGGCGTCAGGGCTCGTCGGCGTCAGGGCCGGTCGGCGTCAGGGCAGGTCGGCGTCCACCGTGACGCCGAACCCGCCGCCCGCCACCCGGGCGTGCAGTGCCTCGCCGGAGGCGACCTGGGCCGGGTCCGTCACCACCGTGCCGTCCGCCCGCTGGAGCACCGCGTAGCCGCGCTCCAGGGTGGCCGCCGGGGAGAGCGCGACCACCCGGGCCAGCGTGTGCCCGAGGTCGCTCTGCGCGTGGTCCAGCCGGTGGCGCAGGGTGCGCCGGGCCCGCTCCAGCAGCCCGTCCACCTCCTGGCCGCGCCCGTCCAGCATCCGGTGCGGCGCGGCCAGCACCGGGCGGCTGCGCACGCCGTCCAGCCCGTGCTGCTCGCGCTCGACCCGCGAGTGGACGTACCGCCGGGCCCGGTCCCGCAGGTTCCGCACCTTCGCGAGCTCCTCGCCGACGTCCGGCACCACCCGTTTGGCGGCGTCGGTCGGAGTGGAGGCGCGCAGGTCGGCGACGAAGTCCAGCAGCGGCTGGTCCGGCTCGTGCCCGATCGCGCTGACCACCGGCGTCCGCGCCGCCGCGACCAGCCGCACCAGGCCCTCGTCCGAGAACGGCAGCAGGTCCTCGACGCTGCCGCCGCCCCGAGCCACGATGATCACGTCCACCTCGGGGTGCTCGTCCAGCTCCCGGACGGCCGCGCTCACCCGCTCCACCGCGCTGACGCCCTGCACGGGCACGTTCCGCACCTCGAAGCGGACGGCCGGCCAGCGCCGCCGGGCGTTCTCCAGGACGTCCCGCTCGGCCGCCGAGCCGCGCCCGGTGACCAGCCCGACGCACTGCGGCAGGAACGGCAGCGGCTTCTTCCGCTCGGCCGCGAACAGGCCCTCCCCGGCGAGCCGCCGCTTCAGCTGCTCCAGCCGGGCCAGCAGCTCGCCGAGCCCGACCGGCCGGATCTCCGAGGCCCGCAGCGACAGCTGCCCGCGCGCCGCGTACCACTCCGGCTTGGCATGCACGACGACCCGCGCGCCCTCCTGCACGACGTCCGCGACCTGGTCGAAGACCGACCGGAAGCACGTCACCGTGAGCGACACGTCCGCCTGCGGGTCGCGCAGCGTCAGGAACACCACGCCCGCGCCCGGCCGCCGGCTGAGCTGGGTGATCTGCCCCTCCACCCACACCGCGCCGAGCCGGTCGATCCAGCCGCCGATCAGCGCGGAGACCTTGCCGACCGGGAGCGGGGCTTCGGGTGAGCTGGTGTTGGCCATGCGTACGAGGCTAGCGGCGCCCGCCGACACCGGGAGCCGTACCGACCGACCCCTGCACCGCCAGCACCATCAGCCCGACCGCCAGCCACACCACGCCGACGACCTGCGCCGTCGTCGAGGCCTCGTACACCACCGCCCCGATCACCGCGATCCCCAGCACCGGCACCACCACGTGCCGCAGCCGGTCACGCGAGCCGTGCCGCACCGCGTACCAGCCGACGACGGAGGCGTGCAGGAGCGCGAAGGCGGTGAGCGCGCCCACGTTCACCACCGAGGTGAGCCGGTCGAGACCGTCGTCCCGGTTGGCCGCCCAGACCGCCGCCGCCAGCGTGATCACCGCCGCGGCGAGCAGCGCCCGGCGTGGCACCGCCGAGACCGGGTCGACCGAGCCGAGGACGCGCGGCAGCCGCCCCTCGCGGCCCATCGCGAAGACCAGCCGCCCGGCCGCCGCCTGCCCGGCCAGCGCCGCGAAGGCCGCGCCGATCGCCTTGCTCGACGCCACCAGCACGTGCAGCCAGTGTCCGACGCCGCTCTCGACGGTGTCGTAGAACGCCGAGCCCTGCTCCGCCGGGTCGGCCGCCAGCTGCGCCGGGGTGAGCGGCTCCAGCAGCGCGGCGAGGTACGTCTGCGCGACGAACAGCACCCCGGCCAGCGCCAGGCACCACAGCACGGCCCGCGCCACCGCCGCCGAGGCCCCCACCGCCTCCTCGACGAACGTCGCGATCGCGTCGAAGCCCAGGTAGGACAGCACGGCGACGGACACCGCCGAGATCACGGCCGTCGCCGAGAAGGCCCCGACGGCCGTGAACGGCGTGTCCCAGCCGTACCGGGCGCCGTCCTGGGCCAGCACCACCACGGCCGCGGCGACGAACACCGCGAGCACCGCGATCTCCATGGCCAGCACCGCGAAGCCGACCGCCGCCGCCGTCCGGACCCCGATCAGGTTGAGCGCCGTGGTCACCACGACCGCGAGCGCCGTCCACACCCAGCGCGAGATGCCCGGCACGAGCGAGTGCAGCGCGATCCCCGAGAACAGGTACGCGACCGCCGGGATCAGCAGGTAGTCGAGCATCGCCATCCACCCGGCGACGAACCCGGGGCCCTCGCCCAGCCCGGCCCGCGCGTACGCGAACACCGACCCGGTCCGCGGCACCGCGCGCACCATCTGCGCGTACGAGAACGCCGTGAAGCCCATCGCGACCGTCGCCACCAGGTACACCGTGGCGACGGCGCCGTGGCTCTTCGCGTCCAGCACGCCGAACACGCCGACCGGCGCCATCGGGGCGATGAACAGCAGCCCGTAGACCATCAGGTCCCGCACGCCCAGGCTGCGCCGCAGGCCCCCCGCGCCGCCCGCGTCCCCCGGGCCGCCCGCCGCGTCCTGCGCGATTCGCTCGGTCATAAGCACCACATTTGAGCACCGGCGACCGGATCCGCCCGGAATGCGCCTCCCGTCGGCGCGGCTCCCCGCCGCCCGTACGATGGAGCCATGTCCAACACCGCGCAGCGCCGTGTCCTGCTCGCCGCCCCCCGGGGCTACTGCGCGGGTGTCGACCGCGCCGTGATCGCCGTGGAGAAGGCCCTGGAGCAGTACGGGGCCCCCATCTACGTCCGCAAGCAGATCGTCCACAACAAGTACGTGGTGCAGACCCTGGAGAAGAAGGGCGCGGTCTTCGTCGACGAGACGGAGCAGGTGCCCGAGGGCTCGATCGTGGTCTTCTCAGCGCACGGGGTCGCCCCGTCCGTCCACGACGAGGCGAAGGCCGGCAAGCTCGCCACCGTCGACGCCACCTGCCCCCTGGTCACCAAGGTGCACAAGGAGGCCGTCCGCTTCGCCGACGAGGACTTCGACATCCTGCTGGTGGGCCACGAGGGCCACGAGGAGGTCATCGGCACGATGGGCGAGGCCCCGGACCGGATCCACCTGGTGGACGGTGCCGAGGACGTGGCCAACGTGAAGGTCCGCGACGAGTCCAAGGTCGTCTGGCTGTCCCAGACCACCCTCTCGGTGGACGAGACCATGGCCACCGTCGGCGAGCTGAAGAAGCGCTTCCCGCTGCTGGTCAGCCCGCCCAGCGACGACATCTGCTACGCGACCCAGAACCGCCAGGTCGCCGTCAAGCAGCTGGCCCCCGAGACCGACCTGCTGATCGTCGTCGGCTCCAAGAACTCCTCCAACTCGGTCCGCCTGGTCGAGGTCGGCCTGGAGTACGGCGCCAAGGCCGCCCACCTGGTGGACTTCGCCGAGGAGATCCGCGACGAGTGGCTGGAGGGCGTCACGACCGTCGGCCTCACCAGCGGCGCCTCGGTCCCGGAGATCCTGGTCGACGGCGTGCTCGAGCACCTGGCCGCGCGCGGTTACGACACGGTCGAGACCGTCAAGACCGCCGAGGAGCACCTGACCTTCTCGCTGCCCAAGGAGCTGCGCCGCGACCTGCGCGCCGAGGCCGCCGGCAAGCTCTGACCCCGTGCCGCGAGGCCCGGTGTCCCGTCCGGGGCACCGGGCTTTCTGCTGTGCGGGGCCGCCCGGCCTCTCGTAGTTTTGTGCACAGGCTGTGGACGACGGTCCGCGGCATCCGGCGGAGGACGGTCGTGATGACGGCGGTATTCGGTGTGGACATCGGCGGTTCGGGCATCAAGGGCGCCCCGGTCGACCTCGGCCGCGGCGCACTCGCCGAGGAGCGCTACAAGGTGCTCACGCCGCAGCCGTCCGCCCCGGAGGCCGTGGTCGCCGCCGTCCGGGAGGTGGTCCGCCACTTCGGCCACGAGGGCCCGGTCGGGCTGACCTTCCCCGGCGTGGTGGTCGACGGCCGAACCAGAACCGCCGCCAACGTGGACAAGGGCTGGATCGGCCTGGACGCCGCGGGGCTCTTCCGCGAGGCACTGGACCTGCCCGCGACCGTCCTCAACGACGCCGACGCGGCCGGCCTCGCGGAGACCGCGTACGGCGCCGGCCGGGAGCAGTCGGGCGTGGTCCTGCTGCTCACCTTCGGCACCGGCATCGGCAGCGCGCTCTTCGTGGACGGCGCGCTGGTGCCCAACACCGAGCTGGGCCACCTGGAGCTGCGCGGCAAGGACGCAGAGCGCCGGGCCTCCTCGGCCGCGAAGGAGCGGCACGACCTGAGCTGGGAGCAGTGGGCCGGGCGGGTCGACGAGTACCTGGACCTGGTGGAGATGCTGTTCTCGCCGCAGCTGATCGTGATCGGCGGCGGGGTGAGCCGCAAGCACGCGAAGTTCCTGCCGCTGCTGCGCGAGCGCGAGGCCCGGGTGGTGCCCGCGGAACTGCGCAACGACGCGGGCATCGTCGGCGCTGCCATGGCCGCGGCCCGCGCGGCGGACTGAGGCCGCCCGCGTCGGCGCCGCTCAGCGCGAGCGCTGGATCCGGCGCTGGGCGACGAACCGGGCGAGGACGATCAGCGCGGCCAGGCCGGTGCCGGTGAAGAGCCAGCCGGCCCGCAGCGCCAGCCCGGTCGCGAGCGCCACCACCTGGGCGGTCACGCCCGGGGAGCTCACCGGCGCGAGCAGCGACAGCGCGAGCGCGAAGGCGATCGGGCCGGTGATCGGCGCGGCGAGCAGGTCGACGTAGCGCACCCGGACGGCCAGCTGGAAGCAGACCACGACGTAGCCGAGGCCGAACAGCCAGCCGAGGCCGTCGAACAGCAGCCGGTCCGCCCCGGCCACCGCGAGGGTCGCCAGCACGCCGAGCACGCCGGTGCCGACGGCCGTCAGCCGGGTGGGGCGCCCGGTGCGGCGGCGCCCGTACAGGCGCGCGTCGCCGCGCCCGCGCAGCGGCAGCCGCAGCCGCAGCTTCGGGGTGGCGGGGCGGGGGCTCGCGGGCGGCCCGGCCACCGGCCGCAGCCGGGAGGCGGGGGCCCCGCCGGTCTCGGGGGCGCGCCCGGGACCGGGGACGGCGGCAGCGCCCTTGCCGTTCGGCGGACGGCGTCTGGGCCCTGGCGGCTGGGTACGGATGCTCTGCTCCACCCACCCAACGTACGGTCCGATCATCGCCACACTGTGTAATGGACCGTTCAGGCCTTGTTCCGTGTCTCCGGACGGAGTACTGATGTGATCGTCGCTCAGGTCCGATGACCCGACCGATCCACTGCACTCGCCTCGACTCTGCCTGACCGGGGGACCGCCATGACCGCCGCATTCACGTTCGAACGGCTCCACCATGTCCAGCTCGACATCCCGGCCGGCGCCGAGGACGAGTGCCGGGCCTTCTGGGGCGGCGTCCTCGGGATGACCGAGATCGAGAAGCCGCCGGTGCTCGCGGCCCGCGGCGGCTGCTGGTTCCGCGGCGGCGGGCTGGAGATCCACCTCGGCGTCACGCCGGACTTCCGGCCGTCCCTGAAGGGCCACCCGGGCATCCAGGTGAGTGACCTGGACGCGCTGGCGCAGCGGTTGGAGGCGCACGGCCACGAGGTCGTCCGGGACGACAACCTGCCCGGTCACCGCCGCTTCCACACCAGCGACCGGCTGGGAAACCGGCTGGAGTTCCTGGAGCCCCTGGCGGTGGCGACCGGGGCGTGAGGAGCTGCCCGTAGACTTGGGGGTCGGCCCGCACGGTGCCGTCCAACTCCTCCAAGCCCCGGGACTGCGCTTCATGTCGCTCACGATCGGAATCGTCGGCCTGCCGAACGTCGGCAAGTCGACCCTGTTCAACGCCCTGACCAAGAACGACGTGCTGGCGGCCAACTACCCGTTCGCCACCATCGAGCCGAACGTCGGCGTCGTCGGCGTCCCGGACGCGCGCCTGGGCAAGCTCGCCGAGATCTTCGGCTCCCAGCGCATCCTCCCGGCCACCGTCGACTTCGTCGACATCGCCGGCATCGTGCGCGGCGCCTCCGAGGGCGAGGGCCTGGGCAACAAGTTCCTGGCGAACATCCGCGAGTCGGACGCGATCTGCCAGGTCGTGCGCGCCTTCACCGACCCCGACGTCGTGCACGTGGACGGCAAGGTGTCGCCCAAGGACGACATCGAGACCATCCACACCGAGCTGATCCTGGCCGACCTCCAGACCATCGAGAAGGTCCTCCCGCGGCTCCAGAAGGAGGCGCGCCTCAAGAAGGACACCGCCCCCGTGCTGGCCGCCGCCGAGGCCGCGCAGGCGATCCTGGAGACCGGCAAGACCCTCTTCGAGGCCGGCTTCGACACCGCCCCGATCCGCGAGCTCCACCTGCTGACCGCCAAGCCCTTCCTCTACGTCTTCAACGTGGACGAGAGCGAGCTGGCCGACGAGGACTTCAAGAACGCCCAGCGCGAGCTGGTCGCCCCGGCCGAGGCGATCTTCCTGAACGCCAAGATCGAGTCCGAGCTGATCGAGCTCGAGGACGCCGAGGCGCTCGAACTCCTCCAGTCGATGGGCCAGGAGGAGCCCGGCCTCGCCACCCTCGCCCGCGTCGGCTTCGACACCCTCGGCCTGCAGACCTACCTGACGGCCGGCCCGAAGGAAGCCCGCGCCTGGACCATCAAGAAGGGCGCCACGGCCCCCGAGGCGGCCGGCGTGATCCACACCGACTTCCAGAAGGGCTTCATCAAGGCCGAGGTCATCTCCTTCGCCGACCTGGTCGAGACCGGCTCCATCGCCGAGGCCCGCGCCAAGGGCAAGGCCCGCATCGAGGGCAAGGAGTACGTCATGCACGACGGCGACGTCGTGGAGTTCCGCTTCAACGTGTGATCGATCGATTGCTCTAAGTTGATCGGATCTGTCAAATGTGCAGGTCAAGCGGGCCTTGCCTCTTCCGAGGCAAGGCCCGCTTTCGTGCCCGCGCCGACTTGAGTGCCGGGATTCAGCCCGCCGCATCCTTTCTTTCGGTGGTACGTTATGTGGTACCACTCGCAGAAGGGGCTCAGCTGATGTCGATCACTGCCAGCGAGGCGCGCAAGGCTCTCTTCCCGTTGATCAAGAAGGTCAACGACGATCACGAGGCCATCGAGATCGTCTCCAAGCACGGGAACGCCGTACTCGTCTCGGCCGAGGACTACGCGGCCCTGCGCGAAGGCTCCTATCTGCTGCGCTCGCCGGCGAACGCCCGCCGGCTGCTCAAGGCGTACGAGAACGCCCTTGGCGGCATAGGGCTTTCCGAGCGGGAACTCATCGACCCTGATGCGGCGGGTGTCGAGAAGGGCGCCGCGTGAGGCTCGTCTTCGAAGAAACCGGCTGGGAGGACTACACGTCCTGGCTCAAGAGCGACCGCAAGATGCTCGCCCGGATCAACAAGCTCATCGAGGACGTCCTGCGCGACCCGTTCACCGGGATCGGCAAGCCCGAGCCGCTGAAGTACCACTTGCCCGGTGCCTGGTCGCGGCGGATCGATGACGAGCACCGTCTCGTCTATCTGGTCACGGACCGGGAGATCATCATCCTGGCAGCCCGCTACCACTACTGATCGTCAGCATCGGGTTCGCGTCACCGTGCTGGTTCTGTGCCGAGTGGACCGCCCGGCCCGTGTTCGTACGGGGGCCGGGCGGTCCGGCGTTTGTGGGGTGGTGGTTCAGGGGGCGGCGGCGAGGATCAGGACCAGGGAGATCGTGGCGTAGGGATCATCCGAGCAGGTGGGCGTTGACCGCCCGGGCCTCCGCCGCCAGCTCCGCCAGCTCGACCACCTCGACCCCGGCCGCCTCCAGCAGGGCCGTGCCCTGGCAGTCGGTGACGAACAGGTCCGGCTCCCGCCAGGCCACCACCACCCGCGGCACGCCCGCCGCGATGAGCAGCCGGGCGCACGGCACCGGGCGCGAGGCCCGCTGCCCGCACGGCTCCAGCGAGCTGTAGACCGTCGCGCCGCGCAGCCGCGGGTCGCCGGCCGGCAGCTTGCCGAGCGCGGCCTCCTCGGCGTGGTCGTGCGCGTCCGTCTCGCGGCTGTACCCCTCGGCGAGCACCTCGCCGTCCGCGCCGACGATCACCGCGCCGACCGAGAAGGCCGTCTCGGACGGCGGGCACCGGCGGGAGAGTTCGACGGCCCGGCGCAGGTGGTCGAGGTCGGTGGTCACGGGGCGGGCTCCTTCGGGGCGTACCTGAGCAGGACGACATCGCCCACCGTACGTGCCTCCAGCAGGCGCATCCGCCGCGCCGGACCGCCCGGGAAGGCGGCCGGGTGGACGAACCGCGGCGCCTGCGCCTGTCCGACCAGCAGCGGGGCGACGGCCAGCTGGAGCTCGTCGGCCAGGCCCTGTGCGAGGAACTGGGTGTGCACGCTGCCGCCGCCCTCGACCATCAGGCGGCGCACGCCGCGCGCGCCGAGGTCGTCCAGCACCGCGCCGAGGTTCACCGCGCCGCCGAGCGCGACCACCTCGGCCAGCCCGGCCAGCGCCGGGCGCAGGGCCGCCGCGCCGGCGTCCGTCGTATAGGCGATCTTGTCGCCGCCGGTGTGCCAGAAGCGGAGCGCCGGGTCGAGCGCGCCGCTCGCGCTGAGCGTCACCTTCAGCGGGTACGCGGGTCGGCCGGCCGCGACCCGGGCGGCCCGGCGGGCGGGGTCGTTGACCAGCAGGCGCGGGTTGTCGGTGCGCAGGGTGTTGCCGCCGACGAGGATCGCGTCGGCGGCGGCGCGCTCCTCGTCGACCCGGTCGAAGTCGGCGGCGTTGGAGAGCAGCAGGCGCTCGGGGGAGGCGTCGTCGAGGTGGCCGTCGAGCGACACGGCGGCGCTCAGCAGGACGAAGGGGTGCGGGCCGGGCATGGGGCGGGACCGTTCTGTCGGGGGCGCCTCCACGGTACGGCGGGCGGCGGGGGAGGCACCGTCGGGTGGCCGCTATGTGAGACGAATCTTCTCACCATGCGGGAAGAGGGGTAGCGTCAGGGGAAGCCGAACACGATCGAGGGGGATCCGATGAGCGGACAGTCCAACGTCTACACGCACGGCCACCAGGAGGCCGTGCTGCGCTCGCACCGCTCGCGCAGCGCCGCCGACTCCGCCGCCTACCTGCTGCCCGAACTGCGGCCGGGACAGGCCCTGTTGGACGTGGGCTGCGGGCCCGGCACGATCACCGCGGACCTGGCCGAGCTGGTCGGCCCGGGCGGGCGGGTGGTGGCCGTGGACAACTCCGCCGAGGTGCTGGAGCAGGCGGCCGGGTACGTAGCCGGGCGGGGGCTGTCCAACGTCGTCTTCGAGGTCGCGGACGTTCATCAACTGCCGTATGGTAACGGCGAGTTCGACGTGGTGCACGCTCATCAGGTGCTCCAGCACGTGGCGGACCCGGTGGCCGCGCTGCGCGAGATGCGCCGGGTGCTGGCGCCGGGCGGCGTGGTCGCGGTCCGGGACGTCGACTACGCGTCGATGACCTGGTACCCCGAAGCACCCGCGCTGGACGACTGGCTGGCGCTGTACCGGCGGACCGCGCGGGCCAACGGCGGCGAGCCGGACGCCGGGCGGCGGCTGCTGTCCTGGGCCCGCGCGGCCGGCTTCGCCGAGGTCTCGGCCACCGCCACCACCTGGACGTTCGCGACGCCCGAGCGGTGCGCGTGGTGGGGCGGCATGTGGGCGGACCGGACGGTCGACTCGGCGTTCGCCCGGACGGCGGTGGCCGGGGGCTTCGCCGACCGGGCGGAGCTGGAGCGGATCGCGGCCGGCTGGCGGGAGTGGAGCGGGGCCGGGGACGCCTGGTTCTCGATGCTCCACGGCGAGGTCCTGGCCCGCGGCTGAGGGCGGCGAGGGGCGGGAACAAAGGGCAGGCAGGCGTTCGAAAAGATCGGGTAAAGTCGCGCGACCGTTCGTTCTCGGGCCCGTTCGGGTCCGAGCCGTGTGCCGACGGCCGCCGAACGACGCAGATCGCCGAGCTGACGCCCGCACCGCCGGGCCGGGGGAGTCCACGTGTCCAAGCCCGATCCCGACGCGCCCGTCCCCGGGCCGGAGCAGCCCGCGCCCGCGGACGCCCCGGCAGACCGGGTTGACCTCCGCAAGGCGGACGCCCCGGCGGCGCCCGAGGAGGTGGCCCCGCCCGCCGACCCGTGGGCCGCCCCCGCCGCGGCCCCGCCCGCCAAGGCTTCGGCAGCGGACGTGCCGCAGCCCGCTGACGCCCCGCCGGGCCAGACGGACGCCCCGGCGCCCGCCGACCCCTGGGCCGCCCCCGCCGGAGCCCCGCCCCTGGCGCCGCCCCCGCCTCCCGGCGGGGCCGCCGGGGGCTGGGCCTCGGTACCGCCCGGCGCGTACTCCGGCTTCCAGCCCGGTTACCCGTACCCGCAGCCCCCCAAGCGGACCAACGGCTTCGCCATCGCAGCCCTGGTGACCGGCCTGGTCTGTGCGTGGCCGGTCGCCCTCGTGCTGTCGATCGTCGCCATGGTCCAGATCAGGAAGCGCGACGAGCGCGGCATGGGCATGGCCGTGACGGGCCTGGTGTTCGGCACGTTCGGCGTCATGATCACCGCGTTCGGCTTCCTCGGCGCGATGGTGGCCCCGGACCCGGTGAACGGCGCCGCTCCCAAGGCCCCGGCCGGCTCCGTCCGGTGGTCCGCCCTCAAGTCCGGGGACTGCTTCAGCACCCCGGACGGTGGCGCCCGGACCGACCCGGACGGCGGCGACGACACGGTGTACTGGGTCCGCAAGGTGCCCTGCTCCGCCCCGCACCACGGCGAGGTGGCCGGCAGCTCCCCGATCCCGGACGGCTACGGCGACCCTTACCCCGGCGAGTCGGCGGTCCGTCAGCGCGCCGCCGAACTCTGCCACTCGGTGCTCGACAGCTACGCCCTCGACCAGTGGGCGATCCCGGACGGCATGGACGAGGTCTACCTCTACCCGACCAGCGGCAACTGGAAGTCCGGCGAACGGTACGTCACCTGCGCCTTCGAGGACCGCGACGCCGAGCACGTGGGCACCGTCCGCACCGACCGCGGCAGCCTGACCTCGGCCCAGCTCACCTACCTGGAGGCCGTCAGCGGCTTCAACTCGGCCTACGCGAAGCAGCCCAAGGGCGAGGTCGAGACCGCCGCCTCCGAGTACGTGACCTGGGCGAAGCAGATGGCGTCCGCCTCCCGCTCCGAGGCCGAGCAGCTCTCCCGGACGACGGCGCTGTGGCCGGAGGCCGCCAAACCGAAGGTCGCGGCGCTGGCCGCCGCCCAGCGGGACGCGGCCGCCGCCTGGGACTCCGCCGCCAAGACGGCCGACCCGACCGCGCTCGCGGGCGAGATCCGGCGGGCCAAGCTGCTGACGGCCAAGACCACCCCGCTCAGCGTCGACGCCCGCCGCGAACTGGGCCTGTCCACCGGTGAGCAGGCGCCGGACCTCCGGGTCTGACGCGCCGTCTTACCCGGAGTTAACCGGGCCCGTACGTGGCGGTAGCGAACCGTCCGTACGGTTCCGGACAGGTATCCCCGGCCCGACCCCCACGCAGGCCGGGGATACGCTCCTGCCATGGGCACCTTTCGGGTGATGCGGCAGGACGACAACGGCAACCGCTTCGTCGTCGCACGAGGGCTGGCGAAGGACGAGGCCGAGCGGAGCGCGGCCGAGTTCGAGGCCCGCGGCCACAAGCAGCTGTACTGGGTCGAGGCCGAGGTCGAGGCCGAGGACACCGCCCGCGGCGCCTAGGCTCGGTGCCATGAACCCAGGGTCCGTGAACGTCGAGGAGCAGGCCGCCGTCCGCATCGTGATCGGCGGCGCGATCGTCCGCGAGGGGCGAGTGCTGGCCGCGCGCCGCAGCACGCCCGCCGAGGTGGCCGGGCGCTGGGAGTTCCCTGGCGGCAAGGCCGAGCCCGGTGAGACCGAGGCCGAGGCGCTGGAGCGCGAGCTGCTGGAGGAGCTGGGCGTCCGCACCAGGGCGCTGCGGCGGCTGCCCGGCGCGTGGGCCGTCCGGCCGGGCCTGGAGCTGCACTTCTGGGCCGCCGAGCTGCTCTCCGGCGAGCCCCGCCCGCTGCAGGAGCACGACGAGCTGCGCTGGCTCGGCGCGGACGAGCTGGACACCGTCGACTGGATCGACCACGACCGCGACGTCCTGCCGCACATCGCCGGGCTCCTGGGCGCCTGAGACCGGGGGTTCCCGGCGCCGCGCCAGGTAGGTCAATCGGACAAGACGACCCGGAAGCCGGGATAGCCTGGGTTCTGCTGGGTATGTCACTTTTCGGCATGTTTCGTCACCATCGGTGAGCCGCTCCAGCCGGCGGCGCCGATCCCGACCAGAGCCGGAGGCCCCGTCGGTGTCGATTACCGGTAACGGCGGCGGGGGAGCACGGCGGACAGGCACCGCGGGGAGCGCGGCCGCCGGCGCCCGGCTGCGCCGGGGCGCCCGTCCGGCCGCCGCGCAGCCGTCCGCCGGCCGCCGCCGGGGCCCCGGGCCCGCCGCCGTCACCGAGGCCGCCCCCGGCGGTGCCGAGGCCGGCACCCCGCGGCCCGCGCCGACCCTCGCCGTCCCCGACCCCGCCCCCGACGTCGGCACCCAGCCCGGCCTGCGCAGCCGCCCCGGCCGGCCGTTCCCCGGCGGGCCCTCCGAGCCCTCCGGCGGCGCCGGTGCCCCGGCCGAGGGCAGCCTGCTCGACATGCTCAAGGTCGCCATCGCGATCCTCGACACAGCCGGCCGCGTGGTGCTCTGGAGCCCCGCCGCCGAGGAACTGCTCGGCTGGCCGAACGAACTGCTGGTCGGCCGCCGGATCGACGAGCTGATCCCGGACCACGAGCAGGTCACCCGGATCCAGGCCGCCATCCGGGACACCCTGCGCAACGGCCGCTGGGCCGGGCCCGCCGAACTGCGCGACCGGGACGGCGTGCCGGTCGCCGTGGACGCCCGGATCTCGCTGCTGGTGGACGGCGACGGCACCCCGTTCCTCCAGGTCAACCTGGCCGAGGCGGCGGCCGTGCGGGCCGTCGAACGCGACCTCGCGGTGCGCGACGCGCTGTTCGAGCAGTCCCCGCTCGGCATCGCCGTCCTCGACACCGACCTGCGCTACACCGCCGTCAACCAGACCCTCGCCGAGATGAACGGCGTCGCCACCGACGACCACGTCGGCCGCACCACCGGCGAGACCCTGCCGGAGCGGGCCGCCGACGAGATCACCGCGATCCAGCGCCAGGTGCTGGCCACCGGCGAGCCCGTCATCGACGTCACCCTCGCCTCCCCGGTCACCGCCCGCTCCGGCTACCGCTCGATCTCCTACAGCCGGATGACCGACCGCTCCGGCCGGGTGCTCGGCATCTCCGGCACCGTCATGGACGTCACCGAGCGCTACCGGGCCGTCGCCAAGGTCGAGCACGCCCGGCGCCGGCTTTCCCTGCTCAACGAGTTCGGCTCCCGGGTGGGCGACCTCCTCGACGCCGCCCGGATCGCCCAGGAGCTCGCCGGCTCCGTCGTCCCCCGGCTCACCGACCACTCCGCGGTGATCCTGCTCCAGGCCGTCGCCCACGGCGACGACCTGCCCCGGCACGGCCACGACCGGCGCACCTCGCTGCTCCAGCTCGGCACCGCCTCCGTCCAGGACGGCCCCGAGGTCGACGTGATGCTGCGCCGCGGCGCCCGGATCACCTTCGCCGAGGACTCCGCGTGCGGCCGGGTCCTGCGCACCGGCGTGCCCGAGCTGCTCTCCGGCGCCGACCAGCTGAGCGACGTCACCTACCCGGGCGACCCGAAGATGCAGGCCGCCCACGACCTCGGTGTGCACTCGATGCTCGTCGTCCCGCTGCGCGCCCGCGGCATCGTGATCGGCCTGCTGCTGGTCAGCCGGGCCGGCTACCGCGAGGGCTTCGACCGCGACGACCTCGCCTTCACCGTCGAGCTCGCCGACCGGGCCGGCAGCTCGCTCGACAACGCCCGCCTCTACGCCCGCGAGCGCACCGCCGCGCTCACCCTCCAGCGCACCCTGCTCCCGCAGCAGGTCCCGCAGCCCACCGGCGTCGAGGTCGCCTACCGCTACGTGCCCGGCTCCAGCGGTGCCGAGGTCGGCGGCGACTGGTTCGACGTCATCCCGCTGCCCGGCGACCGCACCGCGCTGGTCGTCGGCGACGTCATGGGCCACGGCCTGCGCGCCGCCGCGACCATGGGCCGGCTGCGCACCGCCGTCCGGGTGCTCGCCGCCCTCGACCTGCCGCCGGACGTCCTGCTGCGGCACGTCCACGAGCTCGCCGACGACCTCGCCCAGGGGCCGGACGAGGCGCTGCTCGCCACCTGTGTCTACGCCGTCTACGACCCCGGCACGTCCCGGCTGACCGTCGCCAAGGCCGGGCACATCCCCCCGGTGCTCGTGGTGCCAGGCCAGGAGACCGAGGAGCCGACCCGCACCGGCAGCCCGCTGCCCGGCGGCAGCGGCCGGATCCTCGACCTGCCCTCCGGCGCCCCGCTCGGCGTCGGCGGCGTCCCGTTCGAGTCGGTCGAACTGAAGATCCCCGAGGGCAGCCTGCTCGCGCTGTGCACCGACGGCCTGGTCGAGTCCAGGGACAAGGACCTGGACGTCGGCCTCGGCCGGCTGGTCACCGTGCTGCAGACGCCGCACGCGTCCATCCAGGCGGCCTGCGAGGCTGTGCTCGACACCATGGAGCAGGGGCGCGAGCCGGACGACGTCGCGCTGCTGCTGGCCCGGCTCGGCCACGGCCAGGCGGGCACCCCGACGGCCGGCTGGACGCTGCCCGCCGAGCCCACCGCCGTCTCCCGGGCCCGGCGGCTGGTGCGCGCCACGCTCGCCGAGTGGGGCGTCGAGGCGCTGACCGACACCGCCGAACTGCTGGTCAGCGAGCTCGTCACGAACGCCGTCCGGTACGCCAGCGCTCCGATCGGGGTCCGGCTGACGCTCGGTGAGACGCTGCTCGTCGAGATCTCCGACCCGCTGCCCGACCCGCCCCGCGAGCGGCACGCGGCGGAGGCGGACGAGGGCGGGCGCGGGCTGGAACTGGTCCGCCGGCTCGCGCTGCGCTGGGGCGCCAGGGCCGAGGGCATCGGCAAGGTCGTCTGGTTCGAGCAGGCGCTCCCGGGTAATGAGCCCGACGGGCCGTGAGGCGCGCGGCGAGCGAGGGCGTGAGCCGGCGCGGACGGCCAGCGGGACGCGAGTAGAACGGGACTGCATATGCCACCTGGCGGCCAGGGGGAGCGCGCACTCCGGAAGGGGGCGCGGGCGTGGCATTGTGGTTGCGCGGGCGGTAGGACAAAAACCTTCGCCCGATCTGATGTTGTGATGTTGAGGGCGTGTGAACGCACCCCTCGATGATGAATACTCGGTCTTCTCGACATCCGGACGGTCGCGGGTTGGAGGGGTCGGTCCGTTGAACAGCACCCCGGCGCGGAACGCGCCGAGCAGCAGCGGTCATGCCGCCGTGCCCGGGCAGGCCGGTTCACCACACCTGCCGGCCCCGGCGGCCCGGTCGGCCGCTGCGGCCGAGGGCCGGCACCACGCCGCCCACGCCGGCACCCACGCGGGCGCCGGCTCGGTCTACGACTACATCCGGGTCGCGACCTTCGCGATCGGCCCGGACGGGCGGATCAGCCAGTGGAGCGAGCGCGCCGCCGAGTTCTTCGGCGTCCCCGCCACCGACGCGGTCGGCGCCGACCCGATCACCACGTTCGTCCCGCGCGAACTCTGGCAGCGCGGCCGGGCCCGGCTGGAGCGCACCCTCGGCGGCGAGGAGTGGACCGGCACCACGCCCTACCTCGACGCCGCCGGCGGCGAGGGCCTCGCCGAGCTCTACCTGATGCCGGACAGCTCCCTGCCCGCCGCGGGCGCCACCTGTCTCGCCGTCGACCTCGGCCGGCTGCGCCGCGTCGAGACCGACCTCGCCGCCTCCGAGGCGGTGTTCGGCCAGACCCCGACCGGCTTCGTCCTGTTCGACGACCGGCTGCGCCTCCAGCGCGTCAACGACGCCTTCGCCTCCGGCATGGGCCTCGCCCCGGTCGACCTCGAAGGCCTCACCCCGCACGACCTCTTCCCGCCCTCCGAGGCGGACCGGCTCAGCGCCGCGCTGCGCAAGGTCCTCGCCACCGGCGAGCCCGTCTTCGACCTGCGCTTCCACGGCGTCGTCCCCACCCGCGAGGGCAACCGGCTCTGGGCCGTGTCGCTCTACCGCCTCAACGGCGCCGCCGGGCAGCCGATCGGCGTCGCCGGGCAGGTCTCCGACGTCACCAGCCGGCACGTCGCCGAGCGCGAGGCCGACGGCGTGCGCCGCAACCTCGCCCTGCTCAACGAGGCCAGCGCGCACATCGGCTCCACCCTCGACCTGGAGACCACCGCCAAGGAACTGCTGGACGTCGTCGTCCCGCCGTTCTGCGACCTCGCGACCGTCGACCTGTACACCGCGCTGCTGTCCGGCGAGAGCGTCCCGAGCGCCGGGCGCCTCGGCGACACCGTCCTCACCGACGGCAGCGGCGAGCTGCGCCGGGTCGCCGTCTCCAGCGTCGTCGGCGGCGCCTCCTCGGTGCTCGGCTCGGTCACCGGCCTGCCCATCGCCGAGGCCGGCGGCACGCTCTGCTACCCGCGCCGCTCCCCGCACGCGCGGGCCCTGCGCACCGGCCGCAGCGTCGTGCCCGAGCCCGGGCCCGACCCGCTGCTGCGCTCCACGCTGATCGTCCCGCTGGTCGCCCGCGACCAGGTGCTCGGGCTCGTCCAGCTCTCCCGCGCCATCGGCAGCGAGCCGTTCGACGCCCGCGACGTCGCCATCGCCGAGGAGCTCGTCGCCCGCGCCGCCGTCTGCATCGACAACGCGCGGCTCTACCGCCGCGAGCACGAGCGCGCGCTGATCCTCCAGCGCAGCCTCCTGCCGCCCGGCAACCCGGCCGCCAGCGGCCTGGAGATCGCCTGCCGCTACCTGCCCAGCAACAACAACACCGAGGTCGGCGGCGACTGGTTCGACGTCATCCCGCTGCCCGGCAACCGCACGGCGCTCGTCATCGGCGACGTCATGGGCCGCGGCCTGCGCGCCGCCGTCGCGATGGGCCAGCTGCGCACCGCCGTGCGTACCCTCGCGATGCTCGACCTCGACCCCGCCGAGGTGCTCGGCGCCCTCGACGAGATCGCCCGCGGCCTCGGCGACGACTCCGTGCCGGCCGGCCCGGCCAGCCCGTACGGGCGGCTCACCTCGACGGCCGACGAGGAGGCCCGCGAGGTCTACCTGGCCACCTGCGTGTACGCCGTCTTCGACGCCGTCACCCGGCGCTGCGTGTTCGCCAACGCGGGCCACCTGCCGCCCGTCCTGCTCAGCCCCGGCGAACCCGCCCGGATGCTCGACGTGCCGCCCGGCCTGCCGCTCGGCGTCGGCGGCGAGCCGTTCGAGGAGGTCGAGCTGACCCTGCCGGACGGCGCCGTCCTCGGCCTCTACACCGACGGCCTCGTGGAGAGCCGCAAACACCAGCTGGACGAGGGCCTGCGGGCCTTCCGCACCGCGCTCTCGGCCGACGGCAAGGGCCTGGAGGACCTCTGCGACCACGTCCTCGGCGAGCTCAACCCGCACCACGGCGAGGACGACATCGCCCTCCTGATGGCCAAGGTGCACGCCTTCCCCGAGGACAGCGTCGGCAACTGGTTCCTGCCGCCCGAGCCCACCTCCGTCGCCAAGGCCCGCGAGCTCGCCTGCAGCTGGCTGCTGGCGCGCGGCCTGGACGAGCTCGTCGACACCACCGAGCTGCTGGTCAGCGAGCTGGTCACCAACGCGCTCAAGCACGGGCGCGGCGAGATCCGGCTGCGGCTGCTGCGCGACCGCGGCATGGTCTGCGAGGTCTGGGACGACGGCTACGCCCAGCCCCGCCAGCGGCGCGCGCAGGAGACCGACGAGGGCGGGCGCGGCCTGCAGCTCGTCAGCCTGCTCGCCGAGCGCTGGGGCAGCCGGCGGACGCCCAAGGGCAAGATCGTCTGGTTCGAGCTGGCGCTCTGAGGCGTCCTGGTGCACCCTTGGCGGCGGCGAGCATCTGGTCGGGTACGGGGGAGGTGAACACCTCGCCGG
>NZ_JBFBDY010000090.1:0-19217 GCF_040683475.1 Kitasatospora sp. NPDC093558
GGCGAGCACGCCCACCGCCACGGCCCCGGCGGGCAGGAGCAGCAGCCACACCACGGTGGCCAGACCGCAGGCGACGGCGAACGGCGCGTCCGAGCCGCCCGGATCGTCCAGGCCG
Source organism: Kitasatospora sp. NPDC093558 (assembly GCF_040683475.1). Classification (NCBI taxonomy): domain Bacteria; kingdom Bacillati; phylum Actinomycetota; class Actinomycetes; order Kitasatosporales; family Streptomycetaceae; genus Kitasatospora; species Kitasatospora sp. NPDC093558. The sequence continues at coordinate 116 of NZ_JBFBDY010000090.1, forward strand.
CGCGCGAGCAGCACGTCCGCCGTGAAGGCGCAGCAGGCCGCGAGCAGCCCGGCACCCCCGGCGGCGAGCGCGGTGAGCCGCCAGCGCACCCGTCCGAACACGTACCGGCCGAGAAGCGCGACGGCGACCAGCGTCAGACAGGCGCCGCCGGTGAGCCAGGCGTCGGCGCGCAGCGCGGCCGGCCCGTCCCCGCCGTGGCCGTCGACCGCGGCCAGCGCGGACGCCCGCGAACCGGCCAGCTGCAGCGCCACCACCCCGCCGGACGGCGCCGACCGGCGGAACAGCAGACCGCCGACCGCGACCGGCAGCAGCGCCCCGAGCGCCAGCAAGAGACCCGCCCACGCCGGAACGGCGGGTGGGCCGACCGGCGGATCCGCCCGCCGCGCCCAGGCGAGCAGACGGCCGGGACCGCGCCCGGGCGGCGCCCCGCGCACCGCCCCGCCGAGAGCCGTCGTCATGCCTGCCACCCCCAAGCCCCGGGCCCGCACCGGCGGGCGAAGTAGCGCTGCGCCGCGGCACGGTAACGGTCCGCGGTGGCGTCCACGCGGCTTTTACCCACAGTGGCCGGAACCCGCACCCGGAACGCCCGGATTCACTCGAATGAGTAAGGAGCACACTCCCGGGGTAGATGACCGATTCATCCCGTCCAGGCGGACCCGCGTGTCCGCGTAACAAGATCGCCCCGGACGCGTTACCCCCAACGTATTGTCAGGCCACCGAACCCGGCCTACGGTCGACAGATCGCCTTTTCTACGCACGTAGACGCACGCCGCCGCCCGGGCCCCGCGTGGACGCACGCGGACGCCCGGCCACGCCTGCCGAGCGTGCGCGGGAAGGCGCGCGGAGACCGTGCCGCGACCACGCAGACCAGCCTGCGCACCGCAGGCCAGAGCCACCCCGTCAACCCTCAGACCGCAGGCCCGGCCCCCGGCCGGGCCCCGGAGTTGCGGAGGTACCCATGTCGCAGATCGTCCGTGCCGCGCTCGTCCAGACCCGCTGGACCGGTGACCAGGAGAGCATGATCGCCCTCCACGAGCGGTACGCCCGCGAGGCCGCCGCCCGGGGCGCGAAGATCATCGGCTTCCAAGAGGTCTTCAACGCCCCCTACTTCTGCCAGGTCCAGGAACCCGAGCACTACCGCTGGGCGGAGGCCGTGCCCGACGGCCCTACCGTCCGCCGCATGCAGGACCTCGCCCGCGAACTCGGCCTTGTCATCGTCGTCCCCGTCTACGAGGAGGAGCAGACCGGCGTCTACTACAACACCGCCGCAGTGATCGACGCCGACGGCAGCTACCTCGGCAAGTACCGCAAGCACCACATCCCGCAGGTCAAGGGCTTCTGGGAGAAGTACTACTTCAAGCCCGGCAACTTCGGCTGGCCGGTCTTCGACACCGCCGTCGGCCGCGTCGGCGTCTACATCTGCTACGACCGGCACTTCCCCGAGGGCTGGCGCGCCCTCGGCCTCGCCGGCGCCCAGATCGTCTACAACCCCTCCGCCACCAGCCGCGGCCTGTCCGCCTACCTCTGGCAGCTCGAACAGCCCGCCGCCGCCGTCGCCAACGAATACTTCGTCGCCGCCATCAACCGCGTCGGCACCGAGGAGTACGGCGACAACGACTTCTACGGCACGTCCTACTTCGTCGACCCGCGCGGGCAGTTCGTCGGCGAGGTCGCCTCCGACAAGGAGGAGGAACTCGTCGTCCGCGACCTCGACCTCGGCCTGATCGAGGAGGTCCGCCAGCAGTGGGCGTTCTACCGCGACCGCCGCCCCGACGCCTACGGACCGCTCGCCGAGGCCTGAGGAGCACCCCGATGACCACCCCCGACCCCCGCCACCGCACCGTCGTCCGCGGCGGCCTCGTCATCACCGCCACCGACGAACTCCACGCCGACGTCCTCATCGAGGGCGAACGCGTCGCCGCCCTCGCCACCACCGGCAGCGCCGCCGCCGAAGCCTGGACCGCCGACACCCTCATCGACGCCACCGGGCATTACGTCATCCCCGGCGGCGTCGACGCCCACACGCACATGGAACTCCCCTTCGGCGGCACCGCGGCCTCCGACACCTTCGAGACCGGCACCCGCGCCGCCGCCTGGGGAGGCACCACCACCATCGTCGACTTCGCCGTCCAGCCCGTCGGCGGCTCCCTGCGCGAGGGCCTCGACGCCTGGCACGCCAAGGCCGACGGCAACTGCGCCGTCGACTACGCCTTCCACACCATCGTCTCCGACGTCACCGACGGCGTCCTCAAGGAGATGGACGCCCTCGTCGACTCCGGCGAGTCCACCTCCTTCAAGCTCTTCATGGCCTACCCCGGCGTCTTCTACAGCGACGACGGCCGCATCCTGCGCGCCATGCAGCGCGGCGCCGCCAACGGCGGACTCGTCATGATGCACGCCGAGAACGGCATCGCCATCGACGTCCTCGTCGAACAGGCCCTCGCCGCCGGGCACACCGCACCCCGCTACCACGGGGAGGTGCGCCGCGAACTCCTGGAGGCCGAGGCCACCCACCGGGCCATCAAGCTCGCCCAGGTGGCCGGCAGCCCGCTCTACGTCGTCCACGTCTCCGCCGCCTCCGCCCTCGCCGAGATCGCCCAGGCCCGCGACGCCGGGCTCAACGTCTTCGGCGAGACCTGCCCGCAGTACCTCTTCCTCTCCACCGACAACCTCGCGGAGGAGGGCGCGGACGGCTTCGAGGGCGCCAAGTACGTGTGCAGCACTCCCCTCCGGCCGCGCGAGCACCAGGAAGCGCTGTGGCGGGGGCTGCGCGCGAACGACCTCCAGGTCGTCTCCACCGACCACTGCCCGTTCTGCTTCGCCGGGCAGAAGGAACTGGGCCGCGGCGACTTCTCGAAGATCCCCAACGGCCTTCCGGGCGTGGAGAACCGGATGGACCTCCTCCACCAGGCCGTCGTCGACGGGCACATCACCCGCCGCCGCTGGGTCGAGATCGCCTGCACCACACCGGCCCGCATGTTCGGCCTGCACCCGCGCAAGGGCACCATCGCGCCCGGCTCCGACGCCGACATCGTCGTCTACGACCCCACCGCGGTGCAGACCGTCTCGGCCGCCACCCACCACATGAACGTCGACTACTCCGCCTACGAGGGGCGCCAACTCACCGGGCGGGCACGGACGGTGCTCTCGCGCGGCACGGTCGTCCTCGACGACGGCGAATGGCGGGGTCGAGCCGGGCACGGCACCTTCCTGCGCCGCGACACCTGCCAGTACCTGGTCTGACAACGCCCCTTCCGTTCCGTCCGGTTCCGCCCGGTCCTCTTCCGGCCCTTCCAAATCCTCCGGTCCTTCCGGTCCTTTCCGGTTCGTCCGCCGCCGTCCGGGCCCCTTCCGGTCCCGGGCGGCGGCCCCGTCCCTCTTGGAGCCACCGATGGACATCGGCCTCGTCCTGCAGACCGATCCGCCCGCCCGCCTGCTCATCGACCGGATGATCCGCGCCGAACGGGCCGGGTTCAGCCACGGCTGGACCTTCGACTCCTGCGTCCTGTGGCAGGAGCCCTTCGTCATCTACAGCCGCATCCTCGCCGAGACCGAACGGCTGACCGTCGGCCCGATGGTCACCAACCCCTCCACCCGCACCTGGGAGGTCACCGCCTCCCTCTTCGCGACCCTCAACGACATGTACGGCAACCGCACGGTGTGCGGCATCGGCCGCGGCGACTCCGCCATGCGCGTCGCCGGCCGCCGCCCCGCCACGCTCGACCGGCTCTCCCACGCCATGCACGCCATCAAGGAGTTGGCCGAGGGGCGCACCGTCGAAGTCGACGGCACCGAGATGCACCTGCCGTGGGTGCAACCGGGCGCGTCCCTGCCCATCTGGATGGGCGCGTACGGGCCCAAGGCTCTTGCTCTGACGGGGCGTCAGGCTGACGGTTTCATCCTGCAGTTGGCCGACCCCTACCTCACCGAATACATGGTCAAGGCCGTGCGTGCCGCCGCCGTCGAAGCCGGGCGTGACCCGGACAGCGTCACCATCTGCGTCGCCGCACCCGCCTACGTCACCGCCGACGACTCACCCGCCGCGCTCGCCCACGCCCGCGAGCAGTGCCGGTGGTTCGGCGGCATGGTCGGCAACCACGTCGCCGACCTCGTCAACCACTACGGCGAGCACTCCGACCTCGTCCCGGACGCCCTCACCGACTACATCAAGGACCGCCAGGGCTACGACTACAGCCACCACGGACGGGCCGGGAACCCCGACACCGCCTTCGTCCCGGACGGGATCGTCGACCGCTTCTGTCTCATCGGGCCCCCGGCGGCGCAGCTCGCACGGCTCGAGGAACTGCGCTCGCTCGGCGTCGACCAGTTCGCCGTCTACGCGATGCACGACGCCGTCGAGGCCACCATCGACGCCTACGGGGCGGACGTCATCCCGCAGTTGTGACGTGCGCGCTCGCCGTGATGCCCGCTCGCCGTGATGCCCGCTCGCCGTGATGCCCGCTCGCCGGGACGTGCGCTCGTTGGGGCGAGCGCTCGCGTCACTGCGCCGGAGGCGGTCACGCCCTGCACGGACCACGCCAGGAACCGATACGGGAGTTGCCCATGGCCGACACCGCGACCACCGCCGGCGGACAGCTGCAGCACTCCGACGGGCGGGTCGAACTCGACCCGTCCGCCGGGGAGTTGCCCGCGAACGGCTTCACCAACGACGACCTGCGGCCCGTCCCTGTGACGCGGCGGACCTGGACCACCTACAACTTCCTCGCCCTCTGGGTCGGCATGGCCCACAACATCCCCTCCTGGACGCTCGCCTCCGGCCTCGTCGCACTCGGCATGGACTGGAAGCAAGCCGTCCTCACCATCGCCCTCGCCAACCTCATCGTGCTCGTACCGATGCTGCTCACGGGACATGCGGGAACCAAGTACGGCATCCCGTTCCCGGTGTTCGCCCGCGCCTCCTTCGGGCTGCGCGGGGCCAACCTGCCCGCCCTCATCAGGGCCGCCGTCGCCTGCGCCTGGTTCGGCATCCAGACCTGGATCGGCGGCGAGGGAATCTTCCTGCTCGCGGGCAAACTCCTCGGCGAATCCTGGCGCACAGCAGGCGAGTTCGGCGGCTACCCCTGGACGCAGTGGCTCTCCTTCCTGATCTTCTGGCTGGTCGAGATGGCCATCATCGCCCGGGGCATGGAAACGCTGCGGCGCTTCGAGAACTGGGCCGCACCCTTCGTCATCGTCGGCGCCCTCGCGCTCCTCGCCTGGATGGTCCTCAAGGCGGGCGGGCTCGGGCCGCTGCTCGACCAGCCGTCCCGAATCGGCTGGGGCGGCGGCTTCTGGAAGGTATTCTTCCCGGCACTGATGGGCATGATCGGGTTCTGGTCGACGCTCTCGCTCAACATCCCCGACTTCACCCGCTTCGGCGGTAGCCAGCGGGCCCAGATCCGCGGCCAGGCCCTCGGCCTGCCGACGACGATGACGCTCTTCGCGCTGCTGTCCGTCCTCGTCACCTCGGGCTCGCAGGCCGTGTACGGCGCGCCGGTGTGGGACCCGATCGAACTCGCGGCGAAGATGGAGAGCCCGGTCGGCCTGCTCTTCGCGCTGCTCACCGTCCTGGTCGCGACGCTGTCGGTGAACATCGCGGCCAACGTCGTCTCGCCCGCCTACGACCTCGCCAACCTCCTGCCCAAGTTCGTCGACTTTCGGACCGGGGCGCTCGTGACGGGCGTCGTCGGGATCGCGATCTTCCCGTGGAAGCTGATCTCCGACCCGCACGTGTACATCTTCACCTGGCTGGGGGTGGTCGGGGGCCTGCTCGGCACGGTCGCGGGGGTGCTCATCGCCGACTACTGGGTGCTGCGGGGCACCCGGCTCCGGCTCGCGGAGCTGTACCGGCCGGGCGGGGCGTACTGGTACGCGGGCGGGTGGAACTGGCGGGCCGTGGCCGCGCTCGTGGCCGGCGGCGCGCTGGCGGTCGGCGGGTCGCACGGCGGGCCGTTCCCGGCGGGCGGGCTGGTGTCGGTGCTCAAACCGCTTGCCGACTACGGGTGGGCGGTCGGGTTCGGGGTGGCGTTCGTGCTGTACGTGGGGCTGAGCTGGTGGGGGAAGGGGGTCGGTGTGCGGGAGGCGGCAGGGTGAGCGGGGCGGCTGACAACTAACAGATGACAGATTTCGAAATCTGTTATCTGTTAGTTGTCATCTGTTAGTTGTCGCCCGTCGCCTGTTGCTCGCCACGCGCCCAGCCGCCCGCTCACCTCGCAGCCCGTTCGATCGCCGTGAGGACCTTCGCCGTGCCGTCCTCGGCGGCGAGGGCGGCGGCCACCGCCGCCGCCCGGTCGCGGTAGGCGGGGTCGTCGAGGGTCTGGCGGATGGAGGTCGCGAGGCGGGCGGCGGTGAGGCGGCGGAGGGGGACCGGGCCGGGGGAGACCCCGAGCCGGGCCAGGCGTGCCGACCAGAACGGCGCGTCCAGCCAGGCCGGCACCGGGATCGCCGGCGTGCCGCTCCGCAGGGCGGCGGCCGTGGTCCCGGCGCCCGCATGGTGGATCACCGCGGCCACGCGCGGGAACAGCCACTCGTGCGGGGAGTCGCCGATCGTCAGCACGTCGTCTGAGTCCGCGGCGGTGAGCCCGCTCCACCCCGACTGCAGGACGGCGCGCACCCGGGCGGCCCGGACGGCCGCGAGGACGGTGGCGGTGAGCCGCTCCGGATCGGGGACGGCCAGGCTGCCGAACCCGACGAAGACCGGTGGTGGTCCCGCCGCGAGGAAGTCCAGCAGGCGCTTCGGCGGCTGCCACTGCGGTTCCGCGCACGGCCACCAGTACCCGGCGACGTCCAGACTGGGGTGCCAGTCGGCCGGGCGCGGAATGACCACGGGCGAAAACCCGTGCAGGACCGGGTGGTTGAGCCGTGCGCGGGCGATGCTGCGGGCCGGCAGGCCGAGGCGGCGGCGCAGTCCACGGACGGCGGGGGTGAAGAGCTGGTCCGTCGCGGTCTGGACGGCGTGGCCCGCGAGCAGGTTGCCGCGACCGCCGAGCGACCAATTGCCCGTGACAGCAGGTGCGAACTCCCTTGTGGGGGAGATCGGTTGGAGGTAGAGACCGACGCTCGGAATGCCGGCAGCCTCGGCGGCGACCTGGCCGAGTGCGGTGGTGGTGCTGGTGGTGAGCAGGAGGTCGGTGCCGAGCGCGGTGGCGTCGGCGATGCCGTCCCCGAGGGCCGGCATGAATTGACGCCCCAAGCGGAGGAGTTGGAGCAGTTCGACCGGACCGGAATCGGCCTTCAGGAGACGTCGCCCCTCGGCCGAGGCGAGTGCGTCCCGCGGATCGACCGGCAGCGGGCGGAATTCGAGCCCGGCGGCGCGTACCGGCTCGGCGAACATGGTGTGGGTGGCGACGGCGACCTGGTGCCCGGCCGCTTGCAGTCGGGTGCCGAGCCCGGTGAAGGGGGCTACGTCGCCCCGGGACCCGGCGGTGGCGATCAGGATGCGCATGGCCGCAGTATCCCGGCGCCGCCGCCGTGCGGGGAGAGTGCCACGCCCGCGCGTCCACCCGACAGCCGTCCGCCTCGCGGCCGTCCGTGCCGGGGACCGCCCGGGAACGCCCGGCCGCGTGGCCGCCGGGCCGTCGACCGCGCGTGCCGGAACCAGTGGACCGTCCTCCGGCGTCCGTACCGGCAGAGCGGTCGGACGGGGCCGTCCGCTGGAGAACGGGAGGGCACATGAGCATCGTCGCCTGGATCGTGCTGGGTCTGATCGCGGGAGGCCTCGCCAAGCTGCTGCTGCCGGGGAAGGACCCGGGCGGCCTGATCGTGACCACCCTGATCGGCATCGCCGGGTCCTTCGTCGGCGGCTGGATCTCCGCGCGCTTCCTGCACCGGCCGGTGGCCACGCACTTCTTCGACCTGGCCACCTGGGCGTCGGCGATCGGCGGCGCGCTCGTGCTGCTGATCATCTACCGGCTGCTGTTCGGCAACTCCCGGCGCTGACGGCCGGCTTGTCGGTAGCCGGGCGGCGCGAGGCCGGTCAGGCGGTCGCCGGCAGTTCGGCGACCCAGTCCGGCAGGTCCTCGCGGGCGGTCAGCCAGGTGGCGGGGACACCGGCGAGGCCGGTCCGGGCGGCGACCACCCCGGCCGCGATGGCGCAGGTAGTGTCCTTGTCGCCCCAGCCTGCAAGGGTGTGCCAAATGGCATCGGGCAGCGAGTCCAGGTGCCCGGCGGCGGACCAGAGCGCGAACGGCACGGTGTCCGCCGCGGACAGCAGGAAGCCCGAGCCGAGGACGTTCGCGGCGTGCCGGACGCTGGTGTGTCCGGGCAGCCGGGAGGCGATCCGCAGGCCGGACCGCACCTCGCTGTCCGGCAGCCGCCCGGCGACCTCCATCAGCAACTCGGCGCGGGAGGGCGGGTTCTGGCCGCGGCTGCGGGCGGCGAGTGCCGCGGCGAGTGCGACGGCCACCGCGCCCGCGACCGCCTCGGGGTGGAAGTGCGTGGTGAGCGCCTGGAGTTCGGCCTGCCGGACCACCTCGTCCAGGTCGTCGGCGAACCACGCGCCGAGCGGGGCGACCCGCATGGCAGTGCCGTTCCCGTGGGAGCCCTGGCCGCCGAACTGGGCGGCGGTGACGGCTCGCCAGTCCTCGCCCTGGCCGATCGCGCGCAGGACCCGATGCATCGAGGGGCCGTACTTGCGCCCGTACTCGCGGGCGTACTCCTCCGCGAACTCCCGGGCCAGCACGTCCTGTTGGACCTCGCCGCGAGCGATCAGGTGGCGGACGAGGACGAGGGCCATCGCGGTGTCGTCCGTCCAGTGCCACGGAGCGGGCCGGGTGAGGCGTGCGGCCAGCGCGGCCGGTGCCTCGTCGAGCGGGACCGAGAACCAGCGGTCGCCGAAGGCGTCGCCGAGTGCGAGCCCGTGCAGGCTGTCCAGAACGGGACCGATGGCGCCCGCGCGCATGTCATCCTCCAAGTGAGATCAACTGTGCGCGGCAGTCTGCCCGACGGGCGGGCGGACCGGCGACCGGTTTTTCGTGCCGGTGCCGGTGCCGACCCGCCGGTGCCGACCCGCCGGGGCCGGTGCTCACCCGCCGGTGCCCGGAGGTGTGCCGTTACTTGGCGAGCAGGCCGTTGACGATGAGCGTCCAGACGGCCTCGAAACGCTCCTTCGCCTTCGGGTCGTTCCACTCGCCCGCGTACGCGGGGTCGTGGAAGTGCGCCGTCGCCTCGAAGACGGCGCGCGCCGTCGTGAGGATGTGGGCGAGCTTGAACTCCTTCGTCTCCATGCCGTCCTGGACGATCTGCGCGATCTGGCCGACCATCGTGTCGATGTGCGCCTCGACCGTGCCGCTGTTCTCCTCGACCAGCACCATGTAGGTCGCGAACAGCTGCGGGTCGTCGAGCGCCTTCTTCCGCTTGGCCGCGAACAGCGTCAGCAGCCAGCGGTGCAGGCGCTCGACGGCCAGGCCGCCCTCGATCGAGATGTTCGCGAGCTCGAAGTGCGCCTGGTCGAGCCAGCGTTGGGTGACCGCCTCGCGCAGCGCGGCCTTGCTCGGGAAGTGGCGGTACACGCTGCTGTGGCTGACGCCGAGGATCCGGGCGACGTCCACGACGGTGGCCTTGGCCGGGCCGAACCGCCGCAGGACGTCTTCCGCCGCCAACAGGATCTGCTCGGCGGTGAGGGTGGTGTCCGTCGTCACGGGAGGTACGTCCTTACGGGTGGGTCGCCCGCCGTGGGGGCGGAGGGCGGCGGTACGGGCGGGGGTTGGTGGCGTGCACGGCGCCGGCCGGGAAGGTGCTCCGGCCGGTCAGCGCTCGCTGTCGAGGCGGGCCATCTGGTCGGCGGCGTAACGGTCGCCCGCGGCCGAACCCGCGGGGACGGCCGCCTCGATGGCCGTGAGATCGGCGGCGGTGAGCTCGACGTCGAGCGCGCCGAGGGCCTCGGCCAGGCGGTCCCGGCGGCGGGCGCCCACCAGCGGGACGACGTCCTCGCCGCGCGAAGCGACCCAGGCGATGGCGACCTGCGCGACGCTCGCGCCCTTCGCCGTGGCCACGGCGCGCAGGGCCTCGACGAGCGCGAGGTTGTGCGTCAGGTTGTCGCCCTGGAAGCGGGGGCTGTGACCGCGGAAGTCGGTGCCGGTCAGGGGGCGCTCGGAGTTCCAGTGGCCGCTGAGCAGGCCGCGGGAGAGCACGCCGTAGGCGGTGATGCCGATGCCGAGCTCGCGCGCGGTGGGGAGGATGGTCTCCTCGACGGAGCGGGAGAGCAGCGAGTACTCGATCTGCAGGTCGCTGATCGGGTGCACGGCGGCGGCCCGGCGCAGGGTCTCGGCGCCGACCTCGGACAGGCCGATGTGGCGCACGTAGCCGGCCTTGACCAGGTCCGCGATCGCACCGACCGTCTCCTCGATCGGGACGCTCGGGTCCAGGCGGGCCGGGCGGTAGACGTCGACGTAGTCGGTGCGCAGGCGGCGCAGGGTGTAGGCGAGCGCCGTCTTGGTGGCGGCGGGGCTGGTGTCGTAGCCGACCCACTGGCCTGCCGGGTCGCGCTGGGCGCCGAACTTGACGCTGATCTGCACGTTCGAGCGGTCGCGGCCGCGCAGGGCGTCGTGGATGAGCAGCTCGTTGTGGCCCATGCCGTAGAAGTCGCCGGTGTCGAGGAGGGTGATGCCGGCGTCGAGGGCGGCGTGGATCGTGGCGATGCCCTCGGCCTCGTCGGCGGGGCCGTACAGGTCGGACATGCCCATGCAGCCGAGGCCGAGGGCGGAGGTGACCGGGCCGGCGGCGCCGAGGGCGCGCTGCGCGGGCTTCGGAGTGCGGGGGGAAGCGGACATGAGGGCTCCAAGGGTCGGAACGGCGCCGGGAGGCGATGGACGGGTGACCCGGGTGCCACTATGACACGACGGCGAACAGATTTCAAAATCTGTTTGCTGTCATCTGTTATCTGAAATCTGTCATCTGTTACCTGTCGCCCGCCGTTCGCCGCTCGCCGCCCTGTCTCCGCAACTTCGCTCCCGCCGTCCGCCAGCCGGTAGCGGACCGCGCGCGGGCGTGTCCTCCCGGAGCTCAGCGCGGGGTTCGGTGCGCGACGTCGCGTCCCATGCCGCCCGGCCGCCCGGCGCGCGCAGCAGGTAGGCCCGCGCCGGCGGCAGGTTGCGCCACACCGTCCGCTCGCCGAGCCCGTACGTCGCCTCGAAGCGCCGCAGCAGGCGGACCACCTCCCGGTGCCGGGCGCCGCGCCGTGGCCCCGACGCGAGAGTGCGGGCGGCAGTCGTTCCCAGGTAGGCGAAGTACGTCAGCTCGCCGCCCGGTACGAGCAAACGCAGGTACAGGTCCAGGAGCCGTCGCACCTGCCCCGGTTCGAAGTTGGTGAACGGCAGTCCCGACACGATCGCGTCGTAGCGCCCGCCCGACGAGTCCGCCGAATCGGCCAGCTCCTCTACCCGGCAGGCGGAGAGCCGCAGTTCGAGCCCTGCCGGGTGCGCGGCCAGTACCGGGTCCGCCCGCAGTCGCTCGGCGAAGCGCGGGTTCGCCTCGACGACGTGCAACCGGTCGCCCGGGAGCAGCACTTGGACCAGTCGCCGGGTCACCACGCCCGTCCCGGCGCCCACTTCCAGCACCGAGATCGGACGGTTCGGACGGCTGGTCGCCGGGACCACCAGCGCGTTCACCAGTTCCGCGCCGCTCGGGGCCAGCGCGCCGGTGTCGTGGAAGGTGCGCAAGGCCTCGGCGAGGAACAGCAGATGGTCGCCACCGCCGGGCGATCTGGGTGAACTGCTGTGCAGCGTAGGTGAGTCGGACCGTTCGTTCGTCATGCAGTCGACGCTATGAACGCCCGAACCACCCGGAAACGGCCGACGGACCGCGCCCACCCCCGACGAAAGTCGAGGGTCCCGACGGCCGTAAGGAGGGGGTCACGCCGCATCGCCCGCCCGTAGCATCGAGCCGGACGGACGGAGGGGGCGCCGAGAGGACGGGGGTGAGCCGATGCGCACAGGCCTGCTCGGCTGGTACGGGCCCGGCCGCCGCCCGTGGACCGAGACGCTGCTCCTGCTCGCCGTCCTCGCGCTCGCCGCCGAGGAGGCGATCGTCCACTGGTCCCGTACGGACGACCCGCTGCGCGTACCGCGGACGGTCGTGGCCACCCTCGCCTCGCTTTCCCTGCTCCTCGCCCGCCGCTACCCGGTAGCGTCCGCCGTCCTGCCTGTGCTCACCGGAGGCCTGCTCAACCGCGCCCTGCCCGCGTTGTTCAGCGTCTACTACCTCGCCTATCGCGGCCGCGTCGGACCCGCGGTCGCCGGCGGAGCCACGATCGCCGTGCTCAGCGCCACCCGAGCCGACACGCTGGTCGGCTGGGCCGGCACCACCGCATCCCAACTCCTGCTCCAGGCCGCGACGCTGTCCGTCGGCCTCTGGCTGCACGGCCGCCGCGTCCTGATCCGCACCCTGCGCGAACAGGTCGAAACGCTGAGCCGCGAACGGGAGTTGCGCGCCGAACAGGCCAGATCCGCCGAACGGGCCCGGATCGCACGGGAGATGCACGACGTGCTCGCCCACCGCCTGAGCCTCCTCGTGCTGCACGCCGGAGTCCTGCGCGACCAGGCCCGCGTCGGCACCGTCGCCGCCGACCCCGACCGGCTCACCCACCGCCTCGAACTCCTGCGCACGACCGCCGCCCGCTCCCTCGACGACCTGCGCGACGTCCTCGGAGCGCTGCGCGCCGACCCGCCGTCGGGTCCGCAGCCCGGCGAACCGTGGCAGCAGGCGGACGAACCGGGGCCGCCGACGCCCGAGCCCACGCGGGTGGCGGCGCCCGCCCTGCGCGACCTCACCGAGCTGGTCGGCGAGGCCACCGAGGCCGGGCAGGAGGTCGAACTCGCCCTCACCGGCGACACCGAGACCGTCCCGACCACCCACCGTCTGGCAGTGCACAGGCTCGTCCAGGAGGCACTGACGAACGCCCGCAAGCACGCGCACGCCGCGCCCGTCACCGTCCGGGTCGGCTACGGCGCCCCGGCCACCACCGTCGAGGTCCGCAACGGTCCGGGTGCGGCAACGCCCAACGGGCCTGCGAACGGCGGCGGTTACGGTCTGGTGGGGCTGGCCGAACGGGTCGCCGCGCTGGGCGGACACCTCGACGCCGGGCCTGACGGCAGCGGCGGCTTTCGTCTCTCGGCACAACTCCCGGCCCCGGAGCGCCCGCCCCAGGGGCTCCCGCCGGTGGCAGCGGCGCGGGGAACGGCTGCGCGCGAGTCGGTTTCGGCCATACCGGTCCCGGCCGGACGGATTTCGGCCGGACCGGAGTCGGATGGGCCGGGGTTCGATGGATCGGAGTCGGATGGGCCGGAGTCGGACGGACCGGTTTCGGATGGGCCGGCTTCGGATGGGCCGGCTTCGGCCGTGGTGCCCACCGACGAGCGGGATCCGGACAGAGTGCCCGGCCCACCCTTCACCCCGACCCCGCAGCCGGAGGACGTCCCGTGATCCGCACGATGGTGGTCGACGACGACGCGCTGGTCCGGCTCGGCCTCGTCGACCTGCTCGCCCAGGACCCGGAACTCACCGTCGTCGCCGAGGCCGCCGACGGCCTCCAGGCCGTCGAACTGGCGGCCGCCCGGCGGATCGACGTCGCGCTGATGGACATCCGGATGCCCCGCCTCGACGGCATCGCCGCCACCCGCCGCCTGCGCGAGCTGCCCGACGCCCCGCGCGTCATCGCGCTCACCACCTTCGACCTGGATGAATACGTCTACCGCGCGCTGGCCGCGGGCGCCGACGGCTTCCTGCTCAAGGACACCCCGCCGGCCGAGATCGCCCGGGCCGTCCACGTCGTCGCCGGCGGACAGGGCATGCTCCACCCGGCCGCCGCCCGCCGCCTCATCGACCGCTACCACCGCACGGGCGCGCCGCGGTCCCTCGCCGCCCGCAGCCGGGTCGCCGGGCTCACCCCGCGCGAGACCGACGTGCTGCGTGAACTCGCCGACGGGCTCTCCAACGTCGAGATCGCGGGCGTCCTCGGGATGCGCGAGAGCACCGTCAAGGCGCACGTCAGCCGGATCCTCGCCGCGCTCGGCGTCGGCAACCGCGTCCAGGCCGCGCTGATCGCACGCGACGCAGGGCTGGTGGCGGACGGCGCCTGAGCCGGGCGCGTCCCGGCACCGCCACCGGTTCCCGGCCCGGCCGGTGACCCCGATGCCCCTGGTCGCGCCCCTGGTTCGTACCGCGCGCTGAGCCCGTGTCACCCATCCGGCGTGGAAATGCGGTGCCTTGGCGGTTTGCGCTGCCGAAGCGCGGCGGCGGGTCCATGGTGGAAGTGGACGCGATCCGGCGACCGCGTCCGCGCGCCGAACCGGGCCCGCACGCCGAGCGTCCGCCGCCGTTCCCCGACGGGTGCCCGAGACCGGGCCCGCCCCGGCACGCTGGGAGCAGGGCCACCTCGCAGGAAACCGAACGGTTCTTCTAGGCTCACATCTCGGCTTCCCTGCGCGGCGCTCGCTGCGCCCGCCGCAACGAAGCCGCCGTCCACGGGGCACCGGGCGGACCGGTGCCACCGGATCGAGCGAGGAGGACGCAATGCCACGCACGTCGACCAGCCGTTCCACCGCACTTGGGCCGGACGGGCCGTCCCGACGGACCGCCCACCATCCCGGCCGCCCGGCCCGGCTCGCCCGGGTCCGGCACGCCGGATGGACCGGCCGGCCGGTGCGGCCGCTGAATACCGGCGGCGGCCGAGGAGGCGAGCGTTGAGCACCCGGATCGTCGGGTCGCCCCGGGCGACCGCAGCCGGCACCACCGCACCCGCCTCGACCGCTCCGAAGCCCGCGACCAAGGCTGCGCCGAAGGCGGCGCCCCAGGCCGTTCCTTCCGATTCCCCCGTGACGGCCCCGGTTTCGGCGTCGGTTCCGGCCTCGGGTTCAATCTCGGTTCCAGCCTCGGTGACGACCCCCGTGACGGCTTCGGTGACGACTGCCGTGACGGCTTCGGTGGCGACCGCCGGCAAGGCGACCGTCCCCGCCGCCACCGACGGCGAGGCCCGCCCCGAGATCCGCCCCGAGGGCCGCGTCGAGGCCCACGTCGAGGCCCGCCCCGGCGCCGTCGCCCAGCCCATGGCCACCGCCGCGCTCCCCGGACTCCCGCACGCCCTCAGCACCCGGGCCCGTACCCTCGCCGGCGCCGTCCGACGCCGCTGCGCCGATCTGGCCCGGATCGAGTCACCGAGCGGGGACGCTCCCCGACTCGACGCCCTCGCAGAGGAGTTGGTCTCCGGCTTCCGCGCCACCGGGGCCACGGCTCGCCGCGAACCCGGCCCGGCCGGCGACCACCTCGTCCTGGAGTGGGAGGGGCAGGACGAGACGCTGCCGCACCTGCTGATCGTCGGCCACCACGACACCGTCTGGCCCGTCGGCACGCTCGCCGACTGGCCCGTCGCCGAGCAGGACGGCACGCTCACCGGCCCCGGCGTCGTCGACATGAAGGGCGGACTCGCCATCCTGGAAGGCGCGTTCGCGCTGCTCGCCGACCTCGGACAGCGGCCGCACCGTAGCGTGCGGGTGGTCGTGGTGTCCGACGAGGAAGTCGGCAGCCCGGACGGACGACGGCTCGTCGAGCGCCAACTGCGCGGCGCCGCAGCCGTCCTGGGCCTCGAACCGCCGCATCCGGACGGCCGGCTCAAGACCGCGCGGCGCGGCAGCACCCGGGTGCGGCTCACCGTCACCGGCCGCGAGGCCCACGCGGGCAACGACTCCCACGACGGGGTGTCGGCCGTGGACGAGCTCGTCGACCAGCTGGTCGTGGTCCGCGGACTGGCCGGTCAGCCCGGGACGGAGCTCAACGCCGGTCGGATCAGCGGGGGTTCGCGCGCCAACGTGGTCGCGGGGCGGGCCGAGGCGGAGCTCGGTCTGCGCTTCTCCACCGCCGAGGCGCAGCGCCGGACGCTCGACAACCTGGCCCGGCTGACCGCGCTGCGGCCGGGTGCGCGGGTGCGGACCGAGGTGCTGTCGAGCCGCCCGGCGTGGCCGGAGCGCTCGGGCAACCCGCTGCTGCGGCACGTCCGTTCGCTCGCGGCGGTGCTGGGGCAGCAGCTCGACGGCGGTCCTGCGGGCGGTGCCGGGGACACCAACCTGCCCGGCTCCCGCGGGCTCCCGACGCTGGACGGCTTCGGCGCGGTCGGCGCCGGGGCGCATGCCCGCCACGAGTACATCCGGATCGACCAGCTCGCTCCCCGGATCGCTCTGCTCGCCGCGCTGCTCGCGGTGCCGCTGCCGAGACTGCGGGACCGCGCGGAGGGCTGACGGCCGTCGGCGAGCAGATAGCAGCGAACAGATAACAGCGAACAGATAACAGGTGACAGCGAACAGATTTTGAAATCTGTTCGCTGTCACCTGTTAGTCCACCCCGCCACCCCCTGCGCCCTCGTCCCTTGCCAGGGCCCCGCCTCGCCGCGCAGAATGGAACCGACCGAACGGTCAGTCGGTTGATGCAGGGCGAAGGCACGCGAGAGGGGACCGTGGTGACAGCAGAGGTGGCCGAGCCGGTCCCCGCGCAGGCGCAGGAGGACCGGTTCGAGGCGGTGATCGCCGCCGAGCAGCGGATCGAGCCCCGCGACTGGATGCCCGACGCCTACCGGGCGACCCTGATCCGCCAGATCGCCCAGCACGCGCACTCCGAGATCATCGGCATGCAGCCCGAGGGCAACTGGCTCACCCGCGCCCCGTCGCTGCGCCGCAAGGCGATCCTCCTCGCCAAGGCCCAGGACGAGGCCGGCCACGGCCTCTACCTCTACGCCGCTGCGGAGACCCTCGGCGTCGACCGCGCCGAACTGACCGAGAAGCTGATCTCCGGCCGCCAGAAGTACTCCTCGATCTTCAACTACCCGACCCTCACCTTCGCCGACGTCGGCGTGATCGGCTGGCTGGTCGACGGCGCCGCGATCTGCAACCAGGTGCCACTCTGCCGCTGCAGCTACGGCCCGTACGCCCGCGCGATGGTCCGGGTCTGCAAGGAGGAGTCCTTCCACCAGCGCCAGGGCTACGAGCTGCTCATGACCCTCATGCGCGGCACCGAGGCCCAGCGCCGGATGGTCCAGGACGCGGTCGACCGCTGGTGGTGGCCGTCGCTGATGATGTTCGGCCCCTCGGACGCCGACTCCCCGAACACCGCTCGGTCGATGGCCTGGCGGATCAAGCGGCACACCAACGACGAGCTGCGCCAGCGGTTCGTGGACATGACCGTCCCGCAGGCCGAGCACCTTGGCGTCACCCTCCCCGACCCCGAGCTGAGCTGGAACGAGGAGCGCGGCGGCTGGGACTTCGGCGAGCCGGACTGGTCCGAACTGACCCGCGTCATCAAGGGCCAGGGCCCGTGCAACGCCCAGCGCGTAGAGCGCCGCCGCGCCGCCCACGAGGACGGCGCCTGGGTCCGCGAGGCGGCCGTCGCCTATGCGGCGAAGCGCGCAGCCGAGCAGAGCACCGCCGGGCAGCACAGCACCGCCGGGCAGGGCAGCACCGCCGAGCAGCACAGCACCGAACAGGAGAACGGAAAGTGACCGAGTCCACCGTCGGCGCCGCCGGCAAGGCCGCCTGGCCGCTGTACGAGGTGTTCGTGCGCCCCCGCCGCGGCCTGAACCACGTCCACGTCGGTTCGCTGCACGCGTCCGACGACCGGATGGCCCTGCTCGCCGCCCGCGACCTGTACACCCGCCGCAACGAGGGCGTGAGCCTGTGGGTGGTCCGCTCCGACGCGATCACGGCCTCCACCCCGGACGAGCGGGACCCGTTCTTCGAGCCCAGCGGCGACAAGGTCTACCGCCACCCGACCTTCTACGACATCCCCGAGGATGTCCCGCACATCTGACGGGGGAGCCGCCATGCACGACCACACCGCAGCCGTAGACGAGCACGCAGCCGGGCACGTAGACGGGCACGACGACCACGTCTACCTCAGCCTCGCCGAGGCCACCCCCGGTCCCGAGGGCGAGGGCCGCTGGGCGTACGGGACGGGCTTCGCCGACCCGCTGCTCGGCGTGGACACCGCCCTGCCCGACGGCGTGGACGGCCCCGACCTCGCCGCCTACTGCCTCATGCTCGGCGACGACGCCCTGATCCTGGCCCAGCGCCTGATCGAGTGGTGCACCCGGGCGCCCGAGCTGGAGGAGGAGGTCGCGCTCGCCAACCTCGGCCTCGACCTGCTCGGCCAGGCCCGCCTGCTGCTCACCCGGGCCGGCCAGGCGGACGGCACCGGGCGCACCGAGGACGACCTCGCGTACTGGCGCGAGGAGCACGAGTTCCGCAACGTCCGGCTGGTCGAGACGCCGAACGGCGACTTCGCGCACACGGTCGCCCGCCTGCTCCTGTTCGCCACCGCCCGCGGCGCGCTGTACGAGGCGCTGAGCGTCCACCCGGACCCGGTGGTCGCGGCCGTCGCCGCGCGCGGCGTCAAGGAGCTGGCGTACCACCGCGAGTACGCGACCGCCTGGACGCTGCGGCACGGCGACGGCACGCCGCTCTCGTCGGCGCGCATGCAGGCCGGGCTGGACGCGGTGTGGCCGCTGCTGGAGGAGCTGTTCACGGCGCACCCGGTGGAGCTGCGCACGGGCATCGACCCGGCGGCGCTGCGCGAGCCGGTGCTGCGCTCGCTCGCCGCCGTTCTCGCCGAGGCCGGGCTGACGGTGCCCGATTTCCTGCCGCTGGCCACCGTCCTGGGCCGCGCGGGCCGGGACGGCGTGCACACGGAGGCGCTCGGCCCGCTGCTCGCGGAGCTGCAGGTGGTGGCCCGCGCCCACCCGGGGGCGACGTGGTGACGGGCGCGGGTATGGCGGCGGAGCCGACCGTACGGGACCTGGCCCGCGCGATCGCCGCGGCCGTCCCGGACCCGGAGCTGCCCATGCTCACCCTGGCGGACCTGGGCGTGCTGGCCGACGTCGAGGTGGACGGCGCCACGGGGACGGTGACGGCCTGGCTGACCCCGACGTACTCGGGCTGTCCGGCCGTCGCCGAGATGGCCGCCGACGTCGACCGCCGCCTGCGCGCGGCCGGCTACCGGGACGTCCGGGTGCGGCTGCGGCTGGACCCGCCGTGGTCGACCGACATGATCACCGCCGAGGGCCGCCGCAAGCTCGCCGAGGCCGGCATCGCCCCGCCGCGCCCGGGCGCGGGGGCCGCCCGCCCTG
>NZ_JBFBDY010000091.1:0-19142 GCF_040683475.1 Kitasatospora sp. NPDC093558
GCACCTCTCGGGCGCGCTCCAAGTCCCTTACCGGAAACGGGAGCTGGGCACCGGACCGCTCGTGCGGCAGCGGTCGCGCGGGCCGTCCAGCCAGCGCTCGCGAACGGCCCGGGCGAAGGCGGCCACGGCCTCGTCCGGGTCGGACGGGGTCTCGCCGTCGCCGTCGTCGGGGGTCGGATCCGCGGCGAGGATCTCGGCCGTCAGCTCCTCGGCCGGGCGCTCGTCCGGCTCCTCACCGAGCATCCGCCACGGCGGGGCGACGGTCTGGCCGAGCAGGCCGCTCACGTCCGCGGTGACCGTCGGCGTGTCGGTCCAGCAGGTCGCGTGTTCGTACAGCACCTCGCCCGCGGACCGCGTGCGCAGCGCCGTCAGCGTCTCCGGGCCGATGCCCTCGACGTCGTTCAGGTCGTAGGCCACGACCACGGTGTCCTCGGTGCCAGGCTCGTACGGCCGGGCGGGCAGGCCGAGCAGCTCGGCAGCGGCGAGGCCGAGGGCACGGTCGGCCCGGCCGGGCAGCAGCGAGACCGATCGCGGGCGGGCGCCGGCGGCGTCCAGGATCAGGCGCAGCCGCTCCAGGCCGTGTCGGCACAGGCCGTAGGAGTCCTGGAGGAAGGCGTAGCGGCCGGTCATGCCGGCCGTGAAGCCGTACGGGGAGAGGGTGGCGAGCAGGCCGCCGGTGAGGGCGAAGTGCCAGCCGCGCAGGTCCTGACGGCTCAACGGGTCCGGGGCGGGCGCGGCGGCCTCGACGGCGTCGGCGCGGCCGAGCGCGCGGCGCACCCGGTCGGCGGCCGGGCGCCACTGGTCGTCGGGGGCGGAGAGCCGGTCGAGGGTGGTGCGGGCGGTGGTCCGGTCGCCGGCCATGAGGGCGTTGTAGGCGAGGAGGTAGCGCTCGGGCCAGTCGCGGAGGATGGGCTCGTGCTCGCGCAGGACGGCGGCGGCCTCGGCGTGCCGTTCCTCGTCCTCGAGTGCGGAGACGAGTTCGTCGAGGATCGGCAGGCGGTTGTCGGGGCGGGGCTTGCTGCGGCCGAAGAGGCCGCGCTTGGTCTTCTCGCCCTCGCGGGCCTCGGCGGTGGCGAGGTGCAGGGCCTCGGCGAGGGCGGGTGCGGCGAGGAAGGCGGCGCCGCGTTCGACGCAGGCGTAGCCGTACTTGTAGAGGGCGACGGGGTCGGGGGCTCCTGTGCTCGTAGCGGTCCCGGCACTGGCGGCGGCAAGGCGGGTAGCGGCCTCGGCCAGGTCGTCGAAGCCGCTGCCGGCGGCCAACTGCTGGACGAGCGGGGAGAGTCGGGCGGCGGGCACGGCGTCGGCGAGGGTGCGCAGGTCGCGCAGGACGGCGTGCGGGTCGCCGGCTTCCAGGTGGCGCCAGGCGTCGTCCAGCGAGGGGGTCGTCACAGGGGTGTTCCTCCGGGGTGGGTGTGCCGCCCTGTCGGGCGTCTTGTCGGACAGGATCGGACAGGAGCCCGATCTTCCCGGACGGGCCCGGCGCCCACAATCCAATAACCGGCGCCGGGTTCGATCATCCGCTTCCGGGGGCTTCCAGTGCCGCCGGGGCCGTGCGGTGACGAACCGTAAGGCACCTTGACAGACAAGTGGTCTAGTCCAACCATAAGCATGTCGATCCGACCGGGATGCACTGTGGGGGTGTGACCACCGGCGGCTGAGGCACCACCCTGCCCTGTTCCGCTCCACCCCCGAACCCGCCCGGCGTGCGCGCATCCGCACCACCCGCACTGCTCGCACCGCCCGCACTGCCCGCACCGCCGTCCGCCGTCGCGTGAGTTCGTGGGCACCACCCGACCCGAGCACGCCCCCCCGCCGCGCGCCCCGCACGTCCCTGCGCCTCCCCAACGTCCTGCCCCACCATGTCTGTTGGAGAATCGATGCGTCTACGCAGAACCATCCAGGCGGCCCTGACGGCCTGTGCCACACTGGCCGCCTCAGCCGGCCTCGTCGCCGCCGGGACGGGCTCCGCCCAGGCCGCGACCCCGCTCCCCAGCCGGGTCTTCGCCCCCTACTTCGAGTCGTGGACGGGCCAGAGCCCCGCCACGCTGGCCGCGCAGTCCGGCGCCAAGTACCTGACGATGGCCTTCCTCCAGGCCTCCGCCAAGGGCTCGTGCACCCCGTACTGGAACGGCGACACCACGAAGCCCGTCTCCTCCTCCACCTTCGGCGCCGACATCGCCACCATCCGCGCCAACGGCGGGGACGTGATCCCGTCCTTCGGCGGCTACACGGCCGACCACAACGGCACCGAGATCGCCGACAGTTGCACCGACGTCAACCAGATCGCGGCGGCCTACGAGAGCCTCGTCACGACGTACGACATCAGCCGGATCGACCTCGACATCGAGGACAACTCGCTCACCAACGCGGCGGGCATCGACCGCCGCAACAAGGCGATCAAGCTGGTGCAGGACTGGGCGGCGGCCAACGGCCGGTCCGTCCAGTTCTCGTACACGCTGCCCACCACCACCAGCGGGCTGGCGGACAACGGGCTCGCCGTGCTGCGGAACGCGATCGGCAACAACGCGCGGGTCGACGTCGTCAACATGATGACCTTCGACTACTACGACGGCGCCACCCACGACATGGCGGCCGACACCCAGACCTCGGCGCAGAGCCTGTACAACCAGCTGGCCTCGCTCTACCCGGGCAAGTCCCCGGCGCAGCTGTGGGGTTCGGTCGGGATCACCGAGATGGTCGGCGTCGACGACTACGGCGCGGCCGAGACCTTCACCGTGGCCAACGCGGCCACCGTGTACAACTGGGCGGTGTCGAAGGGCATCAACACGCTGTCGTTCTGGGCACTCCAGCGCGACAACGGCGGCTGCCCGGGCACGGCCGGGAACGACTCGTGCTCCGGAATCGCCCAGAACACCTGGGACTTCACGCACGTCTTCGCACCGTTCACGGGCGGCACGCCGGCGACGAACGACTTCTCGGTGGCCGTGAACCCGAACTCCGGTACGGTGGCGGCCGGTTCGTCCGCGTCGGCCTCGATCGCGACGGCCGTGACATCCGGTTCGGCGCAGAGCGTCAGCCTCTCGGTGAGCGGCGCCCCGGCGGGTGTCACCGCCACCGTCACCCCCGGCAGCGTCACCGCCGGCAACAGCGCCACGCTCAACGTCACCACGACGGCGGCGGCCGCGGCCGGCACGTACCCGCTGACGGTGAAGGCGAGCGCGCCGTCCGGCACGCACACCGCGACGTACACGCTCACCGTCACCGGCACCACCCCGCCGCCACCTGGCGGCCTGGCCAACGGCGGCCTGGAAACCGGCAGCCTCGCTCCGTGGACCTGCCAGAGCGGGGGCGCCGTGGTCACCGCGCCGGTCCACTCCGGCTCGTACGCGCTGCAGGCCGCGCCGACCGAGAGCCAGACCGGCGAGTGCACTCAGACCGTCACCCTGAAGCCCAACACGAGCTACACGCTGAGCGGCTGGGTGCAGGGCAACTACGCCTACCTCGGCGTCAGCGGCGGGGCGAACGCCAGCACCTGGACCAGCTCCACCGGCTGGACAAAGCTGAGCGTCCCCTTCACCACGGGCGCCAACGGCACTGTGACGGTCTACCTGCACGGGTGGTACGGGCAGGGGAACGTGTACGGCGACGACTTCGCGATCGGGTGACGAGGGTCGGCTGACGACTGACAGATAACAGCTGACAGATAACAGATTTCAACATCTGTTATCTGTCAGCTGTTCGTCGTTCCCTGTTCCCTGTCCGCCATCTTCAGCCCGCCTGGGCGCCAGGCTGCCCCTTGGCCTGGCCCCACCCGGTCCACGGCCGGCACAACGCCACGTACGCCGCGCTCGCCAGCACCGTGCTCACCAGCACGACCACCGCCAGCAGCACCGCCGACGGCCGCCCGCCCAGGCTGCTCAGCGGTGCGACCAGCGCCCCGCACAGGAAGTTGGTGGTCCCCAGCAGCGCCGAAGCCGTCCCCGCCGCCTGCGGCTCGACGAGGCTGAGCGCCTGCGCCGCCGAGTTCGGCAGGATCATCCCCATGTTGCCCATCATCACGAACAGCGCCGGGCACACCCCGAACAGCCCGAAGTCCCACACCGTCGTCAGCAGCATCAGCGCCACCCCCGCGAGCACCGCCGCGCCCAGCCCCGCCAGCATCAGCGTGCCCGCCGTGAAGCGCCGCGCCAGCACCCGCCCGTTGAGCTGCGTCATCCCGACGATGGCCAGCGAGTTCAGCCCGAACAGCAGGCTGTAGGTCTGCGGCGACACGTGGTAGACGTGCTGCAGCACCGTCGACGACCCGCTGATGTACCCGAACAGCGCCCCGAACCCGAACGTGCCCGTGAGCATCAGCCCGAGGAACCGCAGGTCGCGCAGCAGCCCGCCCATCGTCCGCAGGGTGGACCCGAGCCCGCCGCCGTGCCGCGCCTGCGCGGGCAGCGTCTCGCGCAGCGCCCCGAACGCCACCAGCGCGAGCAGCAGCCCGAGCGCCGTCAGAGCGCCGAAGGTGCCGCGCCACGACGTCACCCGGAGCAGCTGCGCCCCGATGATCGGCGCGAGGATCGGGGCCAGCCCCGATATCAGGGTGATCGAGGCGAGGAACCGGAGCATCGCCACGCCCTGGAAACGGTCCCGGGCCACGGCCCGTCCGATGACCAGCCCGGCGGCCCCCGCCGCGCCCTGCACGAAGCGGGCGGCGATCAGCAGCGGCAGGTTGGGGGCGATCACGCACACCGTACTGGCCAGGGTGTAGACGACGAGCCCGACGAGCAGGGGCGGGCGGCGTCCGAAGCGGTCGCTGAGCGGCCCGAACAACAGCTGCCCCGCCGCCACCCCGAACATCGAGAACGTGAGCGTGAGCTGCACCGCGGCCGGATCGGCGGCGAGGTCGTCGGCGATCGCCGGCAGGCCGGGCAGGTACAGGTCGGTGGTCAGCGGGCCGAGCGCGACCAGACCGCCGAGAACGGCGACGGTACCCCGGCTTGGCCCCGCCGCGGCCTCGGCAGCGGGCGGCGTCCGGTCGGCGGCGAGGCCGGGGCCCCGCTCCGAGGCCAGGTCCGAGGCCGGGTCCGACGCCGGGACGG
The DNA here is from genome assembly GCF_040683475.1 of Kitasatospora sp. NPDC093558. Taxonomy (NCBI): domain Bacteria; kingdom Bacillati; phylum Actinomycetota; class Actinomycetes; order Kitasatosporales; family Streptomycetaceae; genus Kitasatospora; species Kitasatospora sp. NPDC093558. The sequence goes on from NZ_JBFBDY010000091.1 coordinate 5,049, forward strand.
AGGCGGGTTCGGAGGCCGGTTCGCGCGCGAGGTCGGAAGTGCGGCCGGACGTCTCGTCGGACGGGCCGGCGCTCGGGCCGGGGCCGGGGCCAGGCATGGGGCTCCCTTGCTGGACGGGCGGGGACGGAACGGGACGGGGTTGTCCACGCTCCGTCCTACCTCAGCCCCTCCCAGCTCCGACACCTGGGGGCACCTGGGGGCGTCGTGCCGTTCGTCCGTTCGCCGATGGCCGTCCGCGCGGCGGCGGTTCAGCCCTCCCGTCCAAAGACCCCGTGCCCGGTGCTTCGTGCCCCGCCCGGGCCCCGGGCCTCAGCGCTTCGCCGGGCGCTCCGCCCGCACGGCCGCCTGGACGGCGGCGCCGTCCTGCCAGGCGTAGAGCTGGTTGCCGGAGAGCATCACGTTGTAGTGCCCGCAGGTGCCGGTGGCCTTGCCCGCGACGCCCTCCGGGAACCAGCCCGCCTTGAGCGACGCCGGCACCGGGTGCGCGCCCTTGCCCGTCAGCCCGGTGGTGCAGCCGACGGGCAGCCGGCCCTCCGGAAGAGTGGCGCGCAGCAGGCGGTCGTCGCCGGTGGTGGACATCAGGTAGCGGACCCCGGAGGCGTTGTCGGGCAGCCAGCCGGGCATCGAGCGGCGGTCGGCCTTGGCGTCGCTGCCGGTGGCGTACGAGACCTGCTCCTGGTGGCGGCCGTCGTACCACTCGGACACGCGTGGGCCGATGACGACGGCGGCCACGGCTACGGCCATGCCCGTGCCCGCGACTCCGAGCGCGACCTTGCTCACGATGCCCTTCATGTCCGCCTGCCCTCTCCCTGTCCGCTTCCGAGTCCGAGTCCGTCGTCGGTGCGAGTTCCGCGTTCCGGGTTTCCCGGTCCGGCCCGCGGCGTTCGCCCGGCCGGTGTCACCATCCTGGCCCGTGCCGCAGGGCCCGGGCGTCACCACGAGGTCGCGATCACGCCTCCATCCCACGGGGTGGCCTCTCCACCTTCAGGCGTACGCGCCGCGACCCGCGGTTTCGGGCACCGGCCGCCGCACCGACGGTCCATGCCGGCCGCTGTCACCGACGGTCCGTGCCGGAGCGTCGCCCGGGTCCCGATCGAGCGTCACTCAAGTCCGGCCCGGGCGCAGCCCGGTGTCCTGCACCCGGGTCACCGGGCCGTACCGTACACCCGTCAGACGGCGGCGGGCACCGGTCGGGAGACGGGGAACGGGCGGCCGTCGAGGGTCCAGTGCGGGTCGATGGGGCGCAGCAGGGAGGCGTACACCTGGGCGGCGACGTCCGGGTGGCGGATCTCCCCGGTGGGCGGGCCGGCGGGGATGTCGTGGCCGGCGCAGGCGACCCAGGCGGTGCGCTCCTCGGTGGTGCGGCCGCCGTGGCCGCCGGCGTCGACGTGACCGTGGTCGGTGACGACGATGACGGTCCACTGCTCGTCGGCGTGGGTGGCGCGGCCGCGGACGGCGTCGAGGAGACGGCCGAGGCGTTCGTCGGCGTTGCGCATGGCGGCGCGGTACTCGTCGCCGCAGCCGAGGAAGTGGGCGGTCTCGTCGACGGCGCCGAGGTAGACGAAGGAGGCCTCGGGGTCGGCGGTGGCGAGGACGTGGACGGCCTCGCGGGTGACCTCCTCGTCGACGGTCTCCCAGGCTTCGGGGGTGTCCTCGGCGGGGGCCACGTAGGAGAGGCGGCCGGGGGCGCGGAAGAGGGGGCCGCCGGACTCGTTGATCATCAGCGGGTCCCAGCCGGCGGCGACGAAGGTGCGTCGGCGGTCGCCGCGGTTGAGGCGGGTGGCGAAGTCGGGGAAGACGTCGAGGCGGTTGCCGGCGAGGTGGTTGCCCCAGACGCCGTGCTTGGCGGGCTCGACGCCGGTGACGATGGTGGCCCAGCAGGGTCCGGACATGGTGGGCGTGGTGTCGGCCACGGTCACGGGCACGAGGAACCCGGCGTCGGCGACCTCCGTGAGCCGCGGCATCGGCACGTGCTCCAGGTAGTCGTACCGGACGCCGTCGATGCCGACGACGAGCACGCGGGGGCGGGGCCACAGGGCAGCGGTCATGGGGGGTCCTTTCGGTGGTGCGCACCCGGCGCGCGCCCGCCGAGGGCGCCGCCGACCGCGCCATGGTTCACCGCCCGCCGTACCGGCTGGTGGCCGGTCGACGAACGAGCGGTGTCCGTCTGGTGTCAGGCGGTTGTCCTGCCGCCCCGGGCGTCACGGCTGCGGCCGGAATTCGTGGACGACCTCGATCCGGCCGACGATGTGCCGGTTGAACTCGTCCAACTCCTCCGCCGGCACCCAGAGTTCGAGGATGGTCCGGCCGCCGACCTGCTGGATGGGGTCCGCAAATGCTCGCACAGCAGTGCATGGGAGTTCGTTGTAGCTCGATCGGGTGATATCCCGCTCGCACCTGGCAGGGTGGGTGCGAGTTCGGCCTACGCTCGGGGAGCGATCTGGACGTCGGGTTGGGCGTCGGCGTGCGGGGCCCCTGCTCCACCGGAGTGATGGTTCAGGGCCTCCCCGTCGCCTCTGGCCGTAACCATGTGGCCAGGTCGTGAGGAAACCGGCCTCCCGGGACGGACCACGCACAGGATGCGTGTCACCCAGCGGGGTTGAGTACGCCGGGGATCAGTGCGCCCAAGACCGTTCGGGGCGTGCGGCTCATCGGGAGTCACTCCCGATCAGTCCAAAGGAACGGTAGAAGATCGGCTGCTCGGGCAGGCGGGGCGGCCAGGCACGCCGGTTACGGCGGGGACGGTAGCCGGGCGCGCGCGGGCCCGGCCACCGGTTTTCCGCGGCGCCGCCCCCGCCGACGGGGCGTCAGCGGTAGGCGGACTCACCGGTGATGGCCTCGCCGAGTACGAGGGTGTGGATCTCGCTGGTGCCCTCGTAGGTCAGCACCGACTCCAGGTTGTTGGCGTGCCGCAGCACCGGGTACTCGGTGGTGATGCCGTTGGCCCCGAGGACGGTCCGCGCGCTGCGCGCGATCTCCAGCGCGGTGCGGACGTTGTTGAGCTTGCCGAAGCTGATGTGCGGCGGACGGGCGGCGCCCTCGTCCTTGAGCCGGCCGATCCGCAGCGCGACCAGGTAGGACTTCTCGACCTCCAGCATCATCTCGACCAGCTTCTGCTGGGTCAGCTGGAAGCCGGCGATCGGGCGCTCGAACTGGATGCGGGTCTTCGCGTAGTCCAGGGCCGCGGTGTAGCAGTCGCGGGCGGCGCCGACGGTGCCCCAGAGGATGCCGTAGCGGGCCTCGTTGAGGGAGGACAGCGGGCCGCGCAGGCCGACGACCCCGGGCAGCACGGCGTCGGCCGGCAGCACGACGTCATCGAAGGCGAGTTCGCTGGTAACGGAGGCCCGCAAGGACAGCTTGCCATGCACGTCGGTGGCGGTCAGGCCGCGGGTGCCGCGCTCGACGAGGAAGCCGCGCACGCCCTCCTCGGTCTGCGCCCACACGACGGCGACGTCCGCGATGCTGCCGTTGGTGATCCACATCTTGCTGCCGGAGAGCACCCAGTCACCGCCGCCGTCGCCGCCCTTGCGGACCGCCCGGGTGCGCATGTTGGCCGGGTCGGAGCCGAAGTCCGGTTCGGTGAGCGCGAAGCAGCCGATCAGCTCGCCGGCCGCCATGCCGGGCAGCCAGCGCTGCTTCTGCTCCTCGGAGCCGAAGGCGTGGATCGCGCGCATGGCGAGCGAACCCTGCACCGAGACGAAGCTGCGCAGCCCGGAGTCGGCGGCCTCCAGCTCCATGCACGCGACGCCGTACGCGACCGCGCTCGAACCGGTGCACCCGTAGCCGTCTAGGTGCATGCCGAGCACACCGAGGGCGCCGAGCTCGGGGGCGAGTTCACGGGCCGGGAACACCCCGCGCTCGAACCAGTCGCCGATGTGCGGGCGGATCCGCTCGTCGGCGAACTTCCGGACGGTGTCGCGGATGAGTCGCTCCTCGTCGGTGAGGAGATCGCCGACGGCGAGCAGGTCGGCCGGGTCGATCCGGGTCGGCTTCGTCATCGAAGCTCCTTGGGGTCTCGGTAGTCTCGGCGAGATGCGGGACACCGGGGAGTATTGCGCACCCGGCGGAGCGGCGGGTGGGCACGAGCGAGTGAGGAAAGCGACATGTCCGGTGGCGGGTACGTGGTCGGCGAGCTGACCGCGGAGGAACTGCACGGCGCGGCGGACGAACTGGCGGGGCTGCTGGTGGAGACCGTCCACGGCGGCGCGTCGGTCGGGTTCCTGGCACCGCTTGCGGCCGCCGAGGCCGCGCTGTGGTGGCGGGGGCTCGTGCCGGACGTGGCGGACGGGCGGGTGGTGATGTGGGCGGCCCGGGCGGAGGCCGACGGGCGGCTCGCGGGGACGGTCCAGCTGCGGCCGGCGACGACCGCGAACGGGCGGCACCGGGGCGAGGTCGCGAAGCTGATGGTGCACCCGGCGGACCGCGGGCACCGGCTGGCCTGGCGGTTGCTGGCGGCGCTGGAGGAGCGGGCCGCGGGACTGGGCCTGCGGCTGCTGGTCCTGGACACCGAGACGGGCAGCCCTGCCGAGCGGATGTACGCGGCGGCGGGCTGGAGCCGGGTCGGCGAGGTGCCGGACTACGCGACCGACCCGGCGGGTGCGCCGTGCTCGACGACGGTGTTCTTCAAGGCGCTGGGGGCGGGTGACGGCGAACGGCGAACAGATGGCAGATAACAGATTTCGAAATCTGTCATCTGTCATCTGTTCGCTGTTATCTGTTCGCCGTCGGCTGTCGATTGCCGGCCGTCGAACGCCGCCCCTCAGCCCACCCCGCACAGCCGCAGCAGCGCGGTCGTCGCCGCGCCCGCCACGACGACGGCCGGGAACGGTGCGCGGCGCAGGGCGAGCACACCGGCGACCAGGACGCCCGCCGGGCGGGCCCACCCCGCGAAGCCGTGGCCCTGGGTGAGCGCGCCGGTGGCCACCAGGGCGACCAGCAGGACGGCCGCGGCCACGGTCAGCAGATGGCGCAGCCGCTCGGACAGTGCGAGCCGGTGCCCGAGCAGGGGCCCGGCGAGGCGGTAGGCGTACGTGCCGGCGGCCAACAGCAGCACGGCGTACAGCGGCATCAACGGACTTCCTCCTTGACGGCGTCAACGGCCTCGGGCCGGCTCTCCGCGACAACGACACCCTCGCCACCGACCGCCCGGGGCCGCCCCGCGAACAGCAGCCCGACGAGCGACAGCAACACCGGCAGCCCGCCCGGCAGGTAGGGCGTCGCCGCGACCGCGACGACTGCACCCACCACCGCGGCGGTGCGCGTCCGCCGGTCGTCGAGCGAGGGCAGCACGAGGGCGAGCAGCACCGCCGGAAAGGCGGCGTCGAGGCCGAGCGCGTCCGTGTCGCCGATCAGCCCGCCCGCAGCCGCGCCGAGCACGACGGAGACGTTCCACACCACGAACAGCGCGACCCCGCACACCCAGAACGCGGCCCGGCGACGGCGCCCGTCGGACTGCTGCAGCGTGAACGCGGCGCTCTCGTCCGTGATGAGCTGCGCCCCGAACAGCCGCCGCCACCAAGGGCCTTCGAGTACGTCGGCCACGGTGAAGCCGAACGGGAGCAGGCGCGCGTTGAGCACGAGCCCGGTGACGACGGCCGCCGGCACACCGCCGCCGGACAGCACCACACCCACGGCGGCGAACTGGGAACCGCCCGCGAAGACGACGAGGGACATGACGACCGGCACCCATAGGGGCAGGCCACCGGAGACGCTGATCGCGCCGAAGGAGGCGCCGACCAGGGCGTCGGCCAGGCAGACCAGAGCGATGTCACGGAGAGTGGCAGACTCCAGTGTTCGGAGAAGCGAACGCATGTCCATTAGAGTGAACCCGAGCCGCATCGTTCGTCAAGGTGAACCATCGGACCGACATGTCGAACGGGAGGCATGGGAGCATGGGCGCGGCCGACACAGGCACACAGGCACACAGGCACACAGGCACACAGGCACACGGGACCGCAGGAGGCGCGAGAGAGCGTGAGTGGCAGCATGAGTGACCCGACCCCCGCCCCCACCCCCAGCCGCTCCGCCAGGCCCGAAACAGCCTCGGGCACGGACACAGGCACAGGCTCGGGCGTGACCTCGGGCATGGGCTCCGGCACGGAACTGATCGGCCTGATCGCCGCGTCGATCCGGCGCGAGCGCGAGCGCAGCGGCCTGTCGATGGCCGAGCTGGCCCGACGGGCCGGGATCGCCAAGTCCACGCTGTCGCAGCTGGAATCGGGTTCGGGCAACCCCAGCGTCGAGACCCTCTGGGCACTCGGCGTGGCACTGAACGTGCCCTTCAGCCGGCTGGTCGACCCGCCGCGCCCGGCGGTGCGGGTGATCCGGGCCGGCGAGGGCCCCGTCACGCACTCGGAGCGGGCCGACTACGCGGCCACCGTACTGTCGTCCTGCCCGCCGAACGCCCGCCGCGACATCTACCGCATCGAGGCGCAGCCGGGCGAGACCCGGGCCTCCGACCCGCACATGCCCGGCACGGTCGAGCACGTGATGCTGGGCGCGGGCCGGGCGCTGGCCGGGCCGACGGAGGCTCCGGTGGAGCTGGGCCCGGGCGACTACGTGAGTTACCCGGGCGACGCCCCGCACGTGTTCCGCGCGCTCGCCCCGGACACCCTGGCGGTGATCGTCATGGAGCACATCTGACGGATCGTCAGCCCGCGCCCTGCGGTGCCGCCGACTACTTCAACAGGCCGTCCAGGAAAGGGTTTCCGAACACCCGGTGCGGGTCGTGCCGGTTCAGGACGGCGACCGCCTCGTCCCAGCCGGGCCCGCCGCCGTCGCGCAGGCTCGCGGGGATGACCCGGCCGAGCAGGTCCGGGTCGGCCCAGGCGGCGTCGGCGGTGTAGGCCCAGCCCTTGGACCACTCGACGCGCAGGCCGGCCCGGGTGCCGTCGAAGGTGCTCAGCAGCCACTGTTCGAGGTCGCGGGCGAAGCGTTCGAGGCCGGGGGTGCCGGGGAAGGCGAGGACGTCGAGCCAGACGGCGGTGTCCCACGCGGGACGGTCCGGGCGGGGGCGCAGCGCGGAGAGCAGCGGCGGCCGGGCGCCGGGGACGCCCGCGTAGGCGGGGTCGTCCAGGCCGGTGACGCGGATCTCGACCGCGCCGTTCACCGGGAACTCGCCGCGCGCCTGGTAGTCGGCGAGCAACTTCCGGTACTGGGCGGCGAATTCGCTGACGACCCACTGCAGGTCGGCGCGCTTGCAGAGGATCGCGTAGCCGTTGGCGGTGACCCGCAGGGTGGTGGGGCGGACGTACTGCAGGAGGGTGCGGGAGGGGCCCCAGAGGTCGGAGCGCAGTCCGCCGGCGAGGAGGTGGGTGAGGAGGTCGCCGGTGAGCAGGTCGCGCAGGACTCCGCCGGAGAGGAGGACGTCCGTGAGGTCGCCGGTGAGTCCCACCTTGGCCACGAGGTACTGGAGTTGGCCGAAGAGCGGGGCCGACGCCCAGGCGCCCGAGACGATTTGGCCGGCGAGCTGGGCGACGGGTTCCGGAATGCTGTCCGAGAAGGGGTAGTTGTAGGGCTGGTCGACGGCGTGGGCGGCGAGCGGCTTGGCCGGAGTGACGCTCCAGGTCTTGAGCCAGGGGTACTCGGTGTAGGCGAACCAGATGGCCTCGGCGCGGCCGTCGCGGTCGACGAAGTCGGCGAAGGTGCGCGGCCCTCCGCCGCCGAGCAGGCCGCCCAGGAGCCCGCCGCCACCGGTGTCGCCGGGGCGGGCGAAGAGTTCGCTCGCCGGGATGTCGAGGCGGCTGACGCAGCGCAGCGGCCGGTCGGCGCCGGCCCGCAGGACGACTTCGGTGAGGAACGCGCGGCCGAGGTGGACGAGGAAGGCGGCGCTGTCGGCCTCGGAGCGGTCGAAGGTGCGCAGGGTGTAGCGGCCGGTGGCCGGGTCGAGGACGACGGCGGTCAGCCGGGTGACCTGGTTGCTGACCGAGCCGTAGCCGTGCCCGTCCGGGCGGGTCTCGCCGGCGGCGGGGACGGCGGTGCCGTGGCCGCCGATGGCGAGGACGCCGCCGACGGTGAGCTCGCCGGGCGCCGGGCAGGCGGTGAGGCCGAGGCCCCGGCCGGCCAGGTGGGCGAGCAGGTCCTCCATGGTGGCGCCGGTCTGGACGCGAACCGTGGTCGGGGAGTCGGCGGTGATCGCGGTGAGGTGGCGGCTGGTGTCGACCAGGAGCACGCGGGCGCTGTCGGGGGTCCCGTTGGCGACGGTGAGCGGAGCCCAGGTGTGACGGTAGCCGGTGGCGCGCAGGCGCCAGCCGTTGGCGTGCGCCCAGTCGGCGAGGGCGGGGACCTCCTCCGGGGTGCGGGGCGCGCACGTCCACAGCTGGTCGGTGCGGATCTCGCCGGACCAGTTCTGGAAGACCCGCTGGTAAAGCTCGGTGCCGGCGGGCAGTCCGGGCGGGACGGGCGCCGTGGCCTCGGCGCTGTCCGGGCCGACGGTGCCGCGCAGCAGCCAGGCGCCCGTGCCGAGCGCGGCGGACGCGCCGAGCATCTGCCGCCTGGTCAGGCCGCCGCCGCGGGCGGGTGCCTCGCCGACGGCGTCGGGCCCTGTCGCCCGCGCCGCTTCGCCGTCCCGGCCGCCGTCGGCTCCGCGCCAGCGTCGTGTGGTCAACCGTCCCGCCCCCTGAGCTCGTCGCCCGGGTGTCCGTCGTCGGCTCCGGGTCCGGGCAGGAGCGTACGAAGCGGCGGACGGCCGTTTGAAGCGTTCCAGCCGATCATTCACTCGTACGAGTGATCACGACGCGTGCCAATGCGCGGGCCGATGCGCGGGCCGATGCGCATTCCGGGCCGCCGGAGCGGGCCGGGGCCCGTCAACGCGGCGCAGCGAGGGCGGCCTCCGCGAACCGCTGCCACTGCCCGGCCACCGCGCCGGTCACGCAGACCCAGTCCTTCATCGGCCGCCCGTCGGCCGGGTCGAACAGGTGCGCCCCCTCCGTCGCGAGGGCCTCCGCGTGTTCCGGCGAGTTCCGGCCGAGGCGGCAGACGAGTTCCTCGCCGTACAGTCCGGCGAAGGCCTTGCCGTTGACGTCCTTCAGGCAGGGCATGCCGAACATCTGGCTCCGTCGTGCGCCGCGCGGCGCCAGTTCGTCGGCGATGGCCTCGTAGCGGGCGGTGGCGCCCTGGTCGTTGGTCATGCCGCTCATACTGGCGCCCCGGGCGGCGGCCGACCAGCCGTGCCGGGGCCCGGCCGGTTCCGCCCCCGCCGCCTCGTCGCGCTCACGCGTCCCGCCGTCTCGCCCCGCCTTCGCGCCACACCCTCCGGCCGGGCCTGCCGGCCTGCGTGCCGGCCGGGCACAGCGCCCGGCGAGCCGGCCCGCGCCGAACTGACGTAACCCCTGGGAGTGAACGCGCGGGCCGACGGAAATACCCGGGGCCCGCGCGGGGCTGTCAAGATCGGAGACCGGGACGGGGACGCCGTTCGGGGCCGTTCAGGAGGTGCAGCACGCGATGGGTGATCAGCAGGGCCACGCGCAGCGGGCCGACCAGGGCCGCGGGGCCGACCATGTCGACGAGGCCGGCGGTGCGGACCGGGACTACCGCGTCGAGCACGACTCGATGGGCGAGGTCCGGGTGCCCGCGGCCGCCAAGTGGCAGGCGCAGACGCAGCGGGCGGTGGAGAACTTTCCGGTGTCCGGGCAGCGCCTGGAGCGCGCGCACATCGCCGCGCTGGCCCGGATCAAGGCCGCGGCGGCGCGGGTGAACGCCCGGCTCGGCGTGCTGGACGAGGAGACGGCGGCGGCCATCGCGGCGGCGGCCGAGGAGGTCGCGGAGGGCCGCTGGGACGGCGAGTTCCCGGTGGACGTCTTCCAGACCGGCTCGGGCACCTCGTCCAACATGAACGCGAACGAGGTCATCGCGACGCTCGCCGCCGAGCGGCTGGGCCGGCCGGTGCACCCGAACGACCACGTCAACGCGAGTCAGTCGTCCAACGACGTGTTCCCGTCCTCGATCCACATCGCCGCCACCGCCGCCGTCACGCACGACCTGATCCCGGCGCTGGAGCACCTCGCGGAGGCGCTGGAGCGCAAGGCCGCCGAGTTCGCGCAGGTGGTCAAGTCGGGCCGGACGCACCTGATGGACGCCACGCCCGTCACCCTGGGCCAGGAGTTCGGCGGCTACGCGGCCCAGGTCCGGCACGGGCGCGAGCGGCTGCTGGCCACGCTCCCCCGGGTCGCCGAACTCCCGCTCGGCGGCACGGCGGTGGGTACCGGCATCAACACGCCGCCCGGCTTCCCCGCGGCCGTGATCGAGGAGGTGGCCCGCGCCACCGACCTGCCGCTGACCGAGGCACGCGACCACTTCGAGGCGCAGGGCGCGCGCGATGCCCTGGTCGAGCTGAGCGGCCAACTGCGCACCGTCGCGGTCGGGTTCACCAAGATCGCGAACGACCTGCGGTGGATGGGCTCGGGCCCGCGCACCGGCCTCGGCGAGATCAACCTGCCGGACCTGCAGCCCGGCTCCTCGATCATGCCGGGCAAGGTGAACCCGGTGCTGCCCGAGGTGGTGCTGATGGTCGCGGCGCAGGTGGTCGGCAACGACGCGACCGTCACGCTGGCCGGCGCGAGCGGCAACTTCGAGCTGAACGTGATGCTCCCGGTCATCGCCCGCAACGTGCTGGAGTCGGTGCGCCTGCTCGCCAACAGCGCCCGGCTGCTGGCCGACCGCACGGTGGACGGCATCACCGCCAACGCCGAGCGGGCCCGGGAGTACGCGGAGTCCTCTCCGTCGGTGGTCACCCCGCTGAACCGGTACATCGGATACGAGGAGGCGGCGAAGGTCGCCAAGCAGGCGCTGGCGGAGCGCAAGACCATCCGTCAGGTGGTGCTGGAACGCGGGTACGTGGAGGAGGGGAAGCTCACCAAGGAGCAGCTCGACGAGGCACTGGACGTGCTGCGGATGACCAGGCCGTAGCGGCGGAGGCCCGTACGGCGGGTGCGCCGGGGCGCGGAGGGCGGCGGGCCGCCGTGCCGTGCCCCGGCGCGGGCTGCGGGGAAGGTCAGCCCTTGGCGCGGCCGGCCCGGCCGAGCCGCATCGCTGCTCCGTTCGCCGTGATCGTGGCCATCGAGATCGCCGCGAGACCGAGCAGGAACATCACGGCGCCGACGATGACGCAGGTGACGATGTTCTTGCCGTGCGCGACCGATCCGGAGACGGCCCAGGGGGAGATGATCGTCCAGATGCCGAGCGCCGCGGCCGCCCAGGCCCTCGCGTGGGTGCGCTCGTAGGCCGACCCGTAGCCCGCCATCAGCAGGGTGTAGGCCAGACCCACGATCAGGCAGGTCACGGTGAGGGTGGTGAAGGCGGTGAAGCCGACGATCCAGGGCGATGCGGCCAGGAACAGGCCCGCCAGGACGGCCAGGGCCTCGACGCCCTGGGCGCGCGGGGTCGAGGTGACCCGCTCGTAGTGTTCGCGTAGTTCGACGATGTCCGGATGGTGCTCCATGCCCATCGGGGTGTGGGTTGACACCGATACCACCTCCTGTGGTTCGGATCGTGGAAGGCGCTTGCCCCGTACCCATTCTGGCGCTTCTCGAACGTTTTGCACCTAATAGTCCGAAATGGTCGATAACCATCCGATCACGTCGGTGACCTGCGTCTCACCGCTCCGGCGCGCCATTGCCTATGCAACTCGTTGCATAGCAGGATGCGGGGCATGGCACTGGAGCACGCGATCCTCGTCTCACTGCTGGAGCAGCCGGGCTCCGGCTACGAGCTGGCCCGGCGCTTCGACCGCTCCATCGGCCGCTTCTGGACCGCCACCCACCAGCAGATCTACCGGGTGCTGCGGCGCATGGAGGCGGACGGCTGGATCGCCCCCGAGGAGGTCGCCCAGGACGGCCGGCCGGACAAGAAGGTCTACTCGGCGGCGGAGCCCGGCCGGGCCGCGCTCGCGGACTGGCTGCGCGAGCCGGTCGAGCCGGAGACCGTCCGGCACGAGCTCGCGGTGAAGATCCGCGCCGCCGCCTTCGACGACCCGGGTGCGCTGATCTCCGAGGTCGAGCGCCACCGCGACGGCCACGCCGCGCTGCTCGCCCGCTACCTGCACGGCGAGCAGCGCGACTTCCCGGACCTCACCGCGCTCGACACCGGCCAGGAACTCCAGCACGTGGTGCTGCGCGGCGGCATCGAGTACGAGCGCATGACCCTCGCCTGGCTGGACGACGTGCTCGCCACCCTGCACCGCCTCGCCGCCGACGGCGGCGGCCCTGACGCCGCCCCTCGCGCCGCCCCGCCCCACAGCCACTCCACACCCTCGACCCCCGGGAGCCCGTGATGCTCTTCAACCCGCGTACGTACGACCCCGCGCAGTTCGACGAGCCGACCCGCCGGCTGCTTCGCGCGACCGTCGACTGGTTCGAGTCGCGCGGCAAGAAGGCGCTGATCGACACCTACATCGACCGCAGCTGGTACGGCGACTTCCTCGAATTCGCCGCCAAGGAGGGCCTGTTCGCGGAGTTCCTCACCCCGTCGGCGGCCGACGCGGACAAGCGCTGGGACACCTCCCGGATCGCCGAGCTGAACGAGATCCTCGGCTTCTACGGCCTCGGCTACTGGTACACCTGGCAGGTCACCATCCTCGGCCTCGGCCCGGTGTGGCAGAGCGAGAACGAGGCCGTCCGGGCCCGCGCCGCCCGCATCCTGGCGGAGGGCCACGTCATGGCCTTCGGCCTGTCCGAGCGCACCCACGGCGCCGACATCTACTCCACCGACATGATCCTCACCCCGGACGGCGAGGGCGGCTTCACCGCGACCGGCTCCAAGTACTACATCGGCAACGGCAACGTCGCCGGCCTGGTCTCGGTGTTCGGCCGCCGCTCGGACGTCGAGGGCCCCGAGGGCTACGTCTTCTTCGCCGCCGACAGCCGCCACGAGGCGTACCACCTGGTCAAGAACGTCGTGAACAGCCAGATGTACGTCAGCGAGTTCCGGCTGGAGGAGTACCCGGTGCGCGCCGAGGACGTGCTGCACACCGGTCAGGCCGCGTTCGACGCCGCGCTCAACACCGTTAACGTCGGCAAGTTCAACCTGTGCACGGCCTCGGTCGGCATCTGCGAGCACGCGATGTACGAGGCGGTCACGCACGCCCACAACCGCGTCCTGTACGGCCGGAAGGTCACCGACTTCCCGCACGTGCGCCGCGAGTTGACCGACGCGTACGCCCGCCTCGTGGCGATGAAGCTGTTCAGCGCGCGGGCCGTGGACTACTTCCGCACCGCCTCCCCCGAGGACCGCCGCTACCTGCTCTTCAACCCGATGACCAAGATGAAGGTAACCACCGAGGGCGAGAAGGTCATCGACCTGATGTGGGACGTCATCGCGGCCAAGGGCTTCGAGGCGGACACCTACTTCGACAAGGCCGCCAAGGACATCCGCGGCCTGCCGAAGCTGGAGGGCACCGTCCACGTCAACCTGGCGCTGATCCTCAAGTTCATGGCCAACTACCTGTTCGCCCCGGCCGATTACGCGCCGGTGCCGACCCGCCAGGACGCCACCGACGACGTCTTCCTGTTCCGCCAGGGCCCCGCCCGCGGCCTCGGCGCGATCCGCTTCCACGACTGGCGCACCGCCTACGACCGGCACGCGCACCTGCCGAACGTCGCGCGCTTCCGCGAGCAGGCCGACGGCTTCTGCGAGCTGCTGCTCACGCACGCGCCGAGCAAGGAGCAGCAGGCGGACCTCGACTTCCTGCTGGAGATCGGCCAGCTCTTCGCGCTGGTCGTCTACGGCCAGCTGGTGCTGGAGCAGGCCGAGTTGACCGGCCTGGAGGCGGACGTGCTGGACCAGATCTTCGACGCCCTCGTCCGTGACTTCTCGGCGCACGCGACCGAACTGCACGGCAAGGCCTCGACCACGGAGGAGCAGGCCGCCTGGGCGCTCGCGAACGTGCGCCGGCCGGTGGCCGACGCCGAGCGGGCGGCGAAGGTCTGGGCGCGTGTCGAGGCGCTGTCGGGCGCGTACGAGATGCAGCCGTAGTCCTGCGGACGGCTACGCGGGACCCGGGGGTGCCGGGCGGCGGACCGGCCCCCCCCGGTGCTAGGCGGGCCCGAAGCCAAAACAACCCGTGGCCCACACCCTCCACGACGCGTGGGGCAACGCGGG
>NZ_JBFBDY010000092.1:0-18919 GCF_040683475.1 Kitasatospora sp. NPDC093558
CTCGCGCGACCTCAACGCCGCCGAACGCTTCTACACGGACGGCCTCGGCCTGGACGTCCTGTGGCGCACCACCGAGCGCGTCCCGGACGAACACGGGGCAACGATCACCGATCCGGACGGCTACCGCCTGGTGCTCTGCTCCCGCACCTGGGCCTGAACCTCTGCGCGGGCACTGCAACAGCCCGATCACTGGTCCTGTGGCCGACCTGGCACCGGACCACCACTCGCCGGCCCACGAGCCGGAGAACCAAGAAGGAACGGAACATGATTCGCAAGGCATCGTCGGCGCTGGTTGCGCTGCTGGCCATGATCGGCTTCAACTCTCTCGCCGCGAGTCCGGCCCAGGCAGTCGGAAACTCCGTGCTCTGGAACCAGACCGACAAGTGCGCCACTCCCGAAGGCAACAGCACGGACAACGGCACCGTGATCACCGTATGGTCCTGCACCGGCAGCGATCTGCAGAAGTGGCATTGGGACGGCATGCTCCTAGTCCACGATGCGAGCGGAAAGTGCATGACGCCCCGCGGTAATGCCTCGGACACCAACGGCGCCGTTCTCACCCTGTGGACCTGCGACCCTTACTCGATCCCCAGCCCGCAGAGGTTCGAATACGAGGGGGAGCACATCTGGACCCTGCACGGGTCGAAGTGCATCACCAGTGAGGGCAATTCGCTGGAAAACGGCACCTGGCTCACCCTGTGGACCTGCGGTTCCCCCAAAAACTACCCCCAGTCGTGGCAGGTCGTTGGGTGACCCCGTAGTCGTTCCCCCAAAGCAACGTCTCGGCTCGACTCTCAGCCTTCGGCGCCGGCCTCGGTGCCGGGCGAGGTGACCGAGCGTCCTGCTGCCTACAGACGGGCCCAACTGCCGGAACCCGAGCGCCCCCGCCTTCTGGCACGAAATCTGGCACAGCGGGGATGAATTGGTCTGGACAACACGAAAGCCGCAGGTCGCTGACCTGCGGCTTTACTGCTGGAGCGGGCGACGAGAATCGAACTCGCGCTCTAAGCTTGGGAAGCTCATGTTCTACCATTAAACTACGCCCGCCTGACGAGCCGTCAGTGACCGCTCGATCGCCTTCACTGTACCGCATGCGTGACGCCGCTTGCACGGGTGGCCCGGGGACGTGGCGGAGCGGGGTGGGGCGGGGGTGTTGGGCGTACTGTTTGGGCCGCGTGAGAGTGCTCCGGCGGGTGGGGTCGGGGCGGCGAGCCATGGTGTGGAATGTCCGGAACATCCCCTAATGTGACGCTGTCCCGGGGCCCGGTCCCCGGGGCGCGACGAGTACGGGTGAGTACTGGGTTAGGGATGGGAAGGGGATCGATGGAGCAGCGCACCGTCGTTCGTTGTGCCGAGGGGCACCTGTTCAGCACCACCATGTTCCCGATGCAGAACCTCGGACCCGGCCGGCTGGGGCCCGGACGGCTGATCCGCTGTCCGCAGTGCGGACGGCTGAGGAGTTCGGTGTTGGCCGACGTGCGGGAGCTGTCCGCTCCGCAACTGGCCCGGGCGATGCGGCTGGAGGCCGTCGAGTTCCTGGCCTGACGGCCGGCGCGAGGACGGAAGGGGCCCCGGGCGGATTCGTCCGGGGCCCCGTCGTGCACGTAACCTCGAAGCGTGCTGCTCTCTGACAAGGACATCCGGACCGAAATCGACCTGGGCCGGGTGGTCATCGACCCCTTCGACCCGTCGATGATCCAGCCCTCCAGTATCGACGTGCGACTCGACCGCTTCTTCCGCGTGTTCGAGAACCACAAGTACCCGCACATCGACCCCTCCGAGGAGCAGCCGGACCTCACCCGGCTGGTCGAGCCCGACGGCGACGAGGCGTTCATCCTGCACCCCGGCGAGTTCGTGCTGGCCTCGACGTACGAGGTCATCTCCCTGCCCGAGGACGTCGCCTCCCGGCTGGAGGGAAAGTCGAGCCTCGGCCGCCTGGGCCTGCTGACGCACTCCACGGCCGGCTTCATCGACCCCGGCTTCAGCGGCCACGTCACGCTGGAGCTGTCGAACGTCGCGACGCTGCCGATCAAGCTGTACCCCGGCATGAAGATCGGGCAGCTCTGCCTGTTCCGGCTCTCCTCGCCGTCGGAGCACCCGTACGGCTCGGAGCGCTACGGCTCGCGCTACCAGGGCCAGCGCGGCCCGACGCCCTCGCGCTCCTACCTGAACTTCCACCGCACCCGGGTCTGACCCCGAGCAGAGTGCACGCACGGCGGGCGGCCATCCTCGGCACGAGGGTGGCCGCCCGCGGCGTTCCCGGCCGTCCTCAGGCCCGCTTCGGGCGGGTGACGGCGACCAGCTCGGTGCCGTCCTCGGAGAGCCGCAGCTCGGTGCGGAGCTCGGCCAGCTCGCCGAGGTGGTGCAGGTGGGTGCCGCCGCAGAAGATCTGCGCGCCGCCCTCGGGCAGCTCGCAGTGCCACTGGCGGCGGGCGGTCAGCTCGGGGCCCGGCACCTCGATGCGGACGGCGGCGTCGGCGGCGACCCAGGCGGCCAGCTGCGCGTTGACGGCCTCGGTGACGGCGGGCAGGGCCTCGGCGAGGGCCGGGAGGTCGTCGGTGGCGTCGACCGTGAAGCCCTTCTTCTTGAGCGACTTGCCGATCCGGTAGGTGTCGGTGCTGGCCTCGGTGTCCATCACCGAGGTGGCCATCGCGAGGCTGTCGAAGTCCGGGTGGCCGAGGGCGTCGGCGCGGCCCGGGTCCTTGCGCCAGCGCGGGGCGAGCGCGGCGTTGAGGGCGAGGGCGAGCAGGTGGCAGCCGCTGTGCGATGCGCTGAGGGCGGCCCGGCGCTCGGCGTCGACGGCGAGCCGGGCGCCGCGGCCGACGACGTCGCCCGGGTCGGCGGCGAGGACGTGCAGGACGAGCCAGGACCACTCCTCGTCGCCGCGCCGCACCGGGATGTCGGCGCCGACCAGCGGCGCGCCGCCGTCCGGGCCGACCGCGCCGGTCAGGCAGTCGACGACGGCCAGCTCGGCGCCGTCCACGGTGAGCGTGCCGAGGTCGGCGGGCTGGTCGGGCCAGGTGTGGTCGAGCGGGTGGAACGGGGTCGCCGCGGTGACGACGGCGTACCGGC
Source organism: Kitasatospora sp. NPDC093558 (assembly GCF_040683475.1). Classification (NCBI taxonomy): domain Bacteria; kingdom Bacillati; phylum Actinomycetota; class Actinomycetes; order Kitasatosporales; family Streptomycetaceae; genus Kitasatospora; species Kitasatospora sp. NPDC093558. The sequence goes on from NZ_JBFBDY010000092.1 coordinate 3,073, forward strand.
CGTCGGCCAGCGGGTGCACCGCGAGCACCGGGGACTCGCCGGTCACCGCCCCGGCCGGGAAGCTGACGTGGGTGGTGGGGAGGGTCATGCCTGGCTCCGGTGGGTGGTCGCGGCCAAAGAAAGGACGGGCCCCGGTTCGCGGAGCCCGTCCACCATTCTGCCGCCCGAGGGTCCTCCGTCCGGCGGTCAGCCCAGGGTCGGGAGCTTGATCAGCACCAGCAGCGCGAGCAGCTGGACGGCCGCGGCGCCCGCCGCCTTGCCCCAGGGCAGGTCGTGCACCCGGCGGACCATCGTGGTCAGCAGGAACGCGCAGAAGGCCCAGGTGGCCCAGCCGACGACCTGCACGACCGCGCTGCCGGAGGGCAGCACCAGGGCGAGCAGCAGCCGGGGCACGTCGGTCAGCCAGCCGATCAGCGCGGCCAGGCCGACCGTCGACTTCCAGGGGCCGTCCCCGCCGAGCTGGCGGGCCAGCGCGTAGGTGACCGCGCCGAAGATCGCGCCGGTGACGGTGAAGCCGAGCGCGGCGGCGGCCATGCCGGTCAGCGCGACGGTGAAGGTCGAGTTGACGATGTCGTTGTGGGTCAGGCCGATGCCGAGCACCGCGAGCGCGCCGTAGAGGAGCGAGACGGTGAGGGCGGGCAGCCAGACCTGGTGGTCGCGGGTGCGGTCGAAGGTCGCGGCCGGGGCGCGGACGATGCCGATGAGCAGCTCGCGCCAGTGCGGGCGCGGACCGGAGACGTGCGGCGAAGACTGGCCGCCGGCCCGGTAGACGGCGACGTTGTCCTGCCCGTACGGCTGCTGCCCGTCCCCCTGGGGGTACCCGCCACCCGGCCCGTAGCCCTGGTCGTACCCCTGGTCCCCGTACCCCTGACCTTCGTACCCCTGGCCCTCGTACCCCTGGCCGTAGTAGCCGCCCTGCCCTTGGTACCCCTGTCCCTGGTACCCCTGCGTCGGGTAGTCCTGGTACGGGGGCTGCCCCCCGTACGGGTCGCCGCCGGTCGGGAAGGCCCGGGTGTTCCCGGGCCGGTCGGCGGCGTACGGGTCGTGCGGAGCGACCCCCTGGTGCGGGGCCGTGAAGAACTCCGGCCCGTCCGTCTGCCCGTGCCCCCCGGGCGCCCCCGCCGGCGGCGGAGGGGCCGACCACCCGCCGTGGGGGTCGGCGCCCTGACCGCTGTCGTATCGATTACCAGCCACGTTCCGAAGGTACCCGTCCGGCCCAGTCCGCGTACGTCCCGGACGGAGCCGGGGCCGGTTTGCAGCGAGCCTGAGACGAACGGGGCCGGAAGCGGGCGTCAGCGCTGCGCGGTGACGGTCGGCCCGTGGACGGCCGCCGCGGCGGAGGCACCGGCCGGGCAGCCGCCCGGGCCGGCCGAGGTGCGGACGGCGCCGACCGGCAGCAGCGTGCCGCAGGCGATCCGGATGCCGTTCGGCAGCTCGTTGTCGGACTCGACGATCGCGCCGTCGCCGATCACCGCGCCGTCCAGGGCCGAGCGGTCGCCGACGGTCGCGAAGGCGCCGACGATGGAGTCCTTGACCAGGGTGTCCGGGCCGATCACCGCGCCCGGCAGGATGACGCTGCCCTCGACGATCGCGCCGGCCTCGACCACCGCGCCCTCGGAGACGACGGTGCCGCCGCTGAGCACCGCGCCGGGGTGGACGGTCGCGCCGGGCAGCAGCAGGGCGTCACCGGTCGGACCGGGGACGGCCGGGGAGTCGACCTTGCCGAGGACCAGGTCGGCCGAGCCGCGGACGAACGCGCCCGGGGTGCCGAGGTCCAGCCAGTACGAGGTGTCGACGACGCCGCGCAGCAGCGCACCGGTGGCCAGCAGCTCGGGGAAGGTCTCGCGCTCGACGGACACCTCCCGGCCGGCCGGGATGCGGTCGATCACGGACCGGGTGAAGACGTAGCAGCCGGCGTTGATCTGGTCGGTGACGATCTGCTCGGGCGTCTCCGGCTTCTCCAGGAACTCCAGCACCCGCCCGTCCGCGTCGGTCGGCACGAGGCCGAAGGCGCGCGGGTCCTCCACCCGGGTGAGGTGCAGGGTGACGTCGGCCCCGGCGGCCACGTGGCCGTCGCGCAGGGCGGCGATGTCGACGCCGGACAGGATGTCGCCGTTGAAGACGAGCACCGGCTCGTCCGGACCGCAGGTGAGCCCGGAGGCGGCGTTGCGGATGGCGCCGCCGGTGCCGAGCGGCTCGCGCTCGGTCAGGTAGACCAGCTCGATGCCGTACGGGGTGCCGTCCTGGAAGTGGTCCTCGAAGACCTCGGCGAGGTAGGAGGTGGCGAGCACCACGCGGGTGACTCCGGCGGCCGCGGCGCGGGCCAGCTGGTGCGCGATGAAGGGGACGCCCGCCACCGGCAGCATGGGCTTGGGGGTGTGGGTGGTCAGCGGACGCAGTCGCGTGCCCTTACCACCGACCAGCATGATCGCCTCGGTCATGGTCTGCGCTGTTCCCCTTGTGGTCTCTGCGGCCCGGCCCGGCGGGCCGCACCTCTTTCGTTCGTATGGACCCGTCCGTCCGTCGGCGGTCCGGCTCGTGCGCGAACCGCGGTCGAACCGCGGTCGAACCGCCCGGAACGGGTCGACCGGCCCGCGGGCCGGTCTGGCCTACTGTATTTCCTTCCAACCGAATGCCCGTCCGGCGGCTGTGCGATTGGCGTCACGCGCCCGCCGCCCGGGCTCGGGGACAGCACCGCCGAGGCCCCAAAAGCCCGGCCCGGCGGGCCGCTCTCGCGGCGACCACCGGGCCGGGCAGTTGTAGCAGAACTGTCGAACAGCGGAACCGCGGAGGACGGCGGAGCCGTCGCCCCGGACCGCTACGCGTCCACCGTGGCGGGCTCCTCGGCCGGCGGGGTCGCCTTGACCGAGTCGAGCAGCAGCTGGGCCACGTCGACCACCTTCAGGTGTTCCTTGGCCGCGCCCTCGTTCTTCTTGCCGTTGACCGAGTCGGAGAGCATCACCAGGCAGAACGGGCAGGCGGTGGAGACGATGTCCGGGTTGAGCGACAGCGCCTCGTCCACGCGCTCGGTGTTGATCCGCTTGCCGATGCGCTCCTCCATCCACATGCGCGCACCGCCGGCGCCGCAGCAGAAGCCGCGCTCCTTGTGCCGGTGCATCTCCTGCTGGCGCAGACCCGGGACCTTGTCCATGATCTCGCGCGGCGGGCTGTAGACCTTGTTGTGGCGGCCCAGGTAGCAGGGGTCGTGGTAGGTGATCAGGCCCTCGACCGGGTTGACCGGGACGAGCTTGCCCTCGTCGATCAGGTGCTGCAGCAGCTGGGTGTGGTGGATGACCTCGAAGTGGCCGCCCAGCTGCGGGTACTCGTTGGCGATGGTGTTGAAGCAGTGCGGGCAGGTGGCGACGATCCGCTTGACCGGCGCGTCCTCCAGGGCCGCGTTCAGCGTCTCGACGTTCTGCGCGCCGAGCATCTGGAAGAGGAACTCGTTGCCCAGGCGGCGGGCGGAGTCACCGGTGCAGGACTCCTCCTTGCCGAGGATCGCGAACTTCACGCCCGCGGTGTGCAGCAGCTCGGCGAAGGCCTTGGTGGTCTTCTTGGCGCGGTCCTCCAGGGCGCCGGCGCAGCCGACCCAGTAGAGGTACTCGACCTCGGCGGGGTCGATGTCCTCGCCGATCACCGGCACCTCGATGCCGGTCTCCTTCTTGAGCTCCTTGACCCAGTCGAGGCGGGCCTTGGTGGCCATGCCCCACGGGTTGCCCTTGTTCTCCAGGTTCTTGAGCATCGTCCCGGCCTCGGTCGGGAACGAGGACTCGATCATCACCTGGTAGCGGCGCATGTCGACGATGTGGTCGATGTGCTCGATGTCCACCGGGCACTGCTCGACGCAGGCGCCGCAGGTGGTGCAGGACCACAGCACGTCCGGGTCGATGACGCCGTTCTCCTCGGCGGTGCCGATCAGCGGGCGCTCGGCCTCGGCGAGGGCGCCCGCCGGGACGTCCTTGAGCTGCTCGGCGGTCGCCTTCTCGGTGCCCTCCATGTCCTTGCCGCCACCGGCGAGCAGGTACGGGGCCTTGCCGTAGGCGTGCTCGCGCAGGCTCATGATGAGCAGCTTCGGCGACAGCGGCTTGCCGGTGTTCCAGGCCGGGCACTGCGACTGGCAGCGGCCGCACTCGGTGCAGGTGGAGAAGTCGAGGATGCCCTTCCAGGAGAAGTGCTCGACCTGGGAGACGCCGAAGACGGCGTCGTCGGCCGGGTCCTCGAAGTCGATCGGCTGCCCGCCGGAGGTCATCGGACGCAGGGCGCCGAGCGCGGTGCCGCCGTCCTCGTCGCGCTTGAAGTAGATGTTGAAGAAGCCGAGGAAGCGGTGCCAGGCCACGCCCATCGAGGGGTTGAGGCCGATGGTGATCGCCCAGGCGAAGGAGATGCAGATCTTCAGCGTCGCGAAGATCCAGATCAGGTTCTCCAGCGTGCCGTGCGACAGGCCGCTCAGCGCGGAGGTGATCGGGTACGAGACGAGGTGCGCCGGTCCGTACGAGTCGACGCCGTTGAGGGCGCCCTCCAGGGCGCGCAGCATCAGGATGCACAGGCCGATGCCGAGGATCGTGTACTCGACGTAGAAGGCCTGCCAGGCGATCGAGCCGGCGAAGCGGGACTTGCGGCCGGAACGCGACGGCAGGCTCATCAGCCGGATCACGATCAGGGTCAGGATGCCCAGGGTGGTGAGGGTGCCGACGAGCTCGACGAAGAGCTGCCAGAGCACCCAGTGCCCGATGACCGGCAGCTCGAACTCGGCGTCGAAGAGCTGGCCCATCGCGTTGACGATGGTCAGGACGAGGCTGAAGAAGCCGACCGCGACGAACCAGTGCGCGATGCCGACGATGCCCCAGCGGTTCATCCTGGTGTGGCCGATGAACTCGACCGCGACGGTCTTCACGCGCCGGGCGGGCTTGCCGAAGCGGGTGGTGTCCGGCGCACCGGTGAGCACCACCTTGAAGATGTGCCACGCCGCACGAAGGGCGAGCGCGGTGCCGATCACGAACGTGACCAGCGAGATGACGATCGCTGCTAGCTGCATCGGCTCCGTCTCCTGCGGCTTGCGGTTGAGCAGTCCGGTTCTACGTCTTCTACGTCTTTACCAAGGAAGTGTACTCGTCGGTAACTTGCCGGGCCGACGGCCCGGACATTACCGCTCGCTAACAGTTCTCCAGAAGGTTCTCAAGGTATGGCGGCAGTCACGTAACTCCACTCCCGCCACCCACCGGAAGGGTCCGCCGCTCCGCCCGGGACGAGCGGCATCCCCGCCCGAGATGAGTGGCATCAGCAAAGTTGAGCGCTCAGGACTCATAGCTGTTGACGCGGTCCGGCGGGTCGTGCATCCTTGAGCCTGTAAAGCTCAACTCTTCCGTGGAGGTATCTACGATGGCACGCGCGGTCGGCATCGACCTCGGCACGACGAACTCGGTCGTCAGCGTTCTCGAGGGTGGCGAGCCCACCGTCATCACGAACGCCGAGGGCGCCCGGACCACGCCGTCCGTCGTCGCCTTCGCGAAGAACGGCGAGGTCCTGGTCGGCGAGGTGGCCAAGCGCCAGGCGGTCACCAACGTCGACCGCACCATCCGCTCGGTCAAGCGCCACATGGGCACCGGGTGGAAGATCAACCTGGACGGCAAGGACTTCAACCCCCAGCAGATCAGCGCCTTCATCCTGCAGAAGCTGAAGCGGGACGCGGAGGCCTACCTGGGCGAGACCGTCACCGACGCCGTCATCACCGTCCCGGCGTACTTCTCGGACTCCGAGCGCCAGGCCACCAAGGAGGCCGGTGAGATCGCGGGCCTCAACGTCCTGCGCATCGTCAACGAGCCGACCGCGGCCGCCCTCGCCTACGGCCTGGACAAGGACGACCAGACCATCCTGGTCTTCGACCTCGGCGGCGGCACCTTCGACGTCTCCCTGCTGGAGATCGGCGACGGGGTCGTCGAGGTGAAGGCCACCAACGGTGACAACCACCTCGGCGGCGACGACTGGGACCAGAAGGTCGTCGACCACCTGGTCAAGACCTTCCAGTCCGGCCACGGCGTCGACCTGTCCAAGGACAAGATGGCCCTGCAGCGTCTGCGCGAGGCCGCCGAGAAGGCCAAGATCGAGCTGTCCTCGTCCTCCGAGACCTCGATCAACCTGCCCTACATCACGGCCTCCGCCGAGGGCCCGCTGCACCTGGACGAGAAGCTCACCCGCGCCCAGTTCCAGCAGCTCACCGCCGACCTGCTCGAGCGCTGCAAGATCCCGTTCCACAACGTGATCAAGGACGCCGGCATCTCGCTCGCCGAGATCGACCACGTCGTCCTCGTCGGCGGCTCGACCCGCATGCCGGCCGTCGCCGAGCTCGTCAAGGAGCTGACCGGCGGCAAGGACGCCAACAAGGGCGTCAACCCGGACGAGGTCGTCGCCATCGGCGCCTCGCTCCAGGCCGGTGTCCTCAAGGGCGAGGTCAAGGACGTCCTGCTGCTCGACGTCACCCCGCTGTCCCTCGGCATCGAGACCAAGGGCGGCATCATGACCAAGCTGATCGAGCGCAACACCACGATCCCGACCAAGCGCTCCGAGATCTTCACCACGGCCGAGGACAACCAGCCGTCCGTGCAGATCCAGGTCTACCAGGGCGAGCGCGAGATCGCCGCGTACAACAAGAAGCTCGGCATGTTCGAGCTGACCGGCCTGCCGCCGGCGCCGCGCGGCCTGCCGCAGATCGAGGTCACCTTCGACATCGACGCCAACGGCATCATGCACGTCGCCGCCAAGGACCTCGGCACCGGCAAGGAGCAGAAGATGACCGTCACCGGCGGCTCCTCGCTGCCGAAGGACGAGGTCGACCGCATGCGCCGCGAGGCCGAGCAGTACGCCGAGGACGACCACAAGCGCCGCGAGGCCGTCGAGACCCGCAACTCCGCCGAGCAGCTCGTCTACTCGACCGAGAAGTTCATCGCGGACAACACCGACAAGCTCCCGGCCGACGTCAAGACCGAGGTCGAGTCCGCCATCGGCGAGCTCAAGGAGGCCCTGAAGGGCGAGGACATCGCTAAGATCCGCGAGGCCTCGGAGAAGGTCTCCACCACCGCGCAGAAGCTCGGCCAGGCCCTCTACGCCAACGCCGACGCCGCCGGTGCCGCCCCCGCCGGCGACTCCGCCGCCCACGGCAAGGACGACGACGTCGTCGACGCCGAGATCGTGGACGACGAGAAGCACGACAAGCCCAAGGGCGGCGCGGCATGACGGACAAGACGCAGGGCGGCAAGCCCGGCGACGACTCCGCCGCCGAAGAGGCCGTGATCAAGGCCGCCGAGGAGGCCGCCGCGGCCGGCTCCGGCGACGCGTCGGACGAGCTGGCCGCCGCCAAGCGCGAGGCCACCGAGCGCACCGCCGATCTCCAGCGCCTGCAGGCCGAGTACCAGAACTACCGCAAGCGGGTCGAGCGCGACCGGCTGACGGTGCGCGAGATCGCGGTCTCCAACATCCTGGAGTCCCTGATCCCGGTCCTGGACGACATCGGCCGCGCCCGCGAGCACGGCGAGGTCACCGGCGGCTTCAAGTCCGTCGCCGAGTCGCTGGAGACGGTCGTCGCCAAGCTGGGCCTGCAGCAGTTCGGCAAGGAGGGCGAGCCCTTCGACCCGACCATGCACGAGGCGCTGATGCACAGCTACTCCTCGGACGTCACCGAGGACACCTGCGTGCAGATCCTCCAGCCCGGCTACCGGATCGGCGAGCGGATCATCCGCCCGGCGATGGTCGCGGTCGCGGAGCCCCAGCCGGGCACCCAGACCACGTCCGGGCCGGACGCCGACACCGCCAAGTCCGAGAAGTCGGACAAGGCCGACGGCGGCAAGGACAGCTGACGACCTGTGCCGGGCGCATGCCCGTCACAACAGATGAACCAGTGCGCTGCGGAGTCGTACGCCGGCCAGTACGGCGGCCGGCTCCGCAGCGCACTGTCGGCAACAGGCCTTCGCGGCCAGGCTGTTGACAATGCAGTGACGATGGACATCGGGAGGTGGCGGGAGCCGTGAGCGAGCGCAGCGAGCGAACCGTTAAAAGGTGCGTGTGCCGCGGCGCGGCTGCCGAGCGGAGCGAGGTGGACGCATGAGTGGCAAGGACTTTGTCGAGAAGGACTATTACAAGGTCCTCGGCGTGCCCAAGGACGCCACCGCCACCGAGATCAAGAAGACCTACCGGAAGCTGGCGCGCGAGTTCCACCCGGACGCCAACAAGGGCGACGCCAAGGCCGAGGAGCGCTTCAAGGACATCTCCGAGGCGTACGACGTCCTGTCCGACGAGAAGCGCCGCAAGGAGTACGACGAGGCCCGCAGCCTCTTCGCCAACGGCGGCTTCCGCGCCGGCGGGCCCGGCACCGGCAGCTACAGCTTCGACTTCGGCGACCTCTTCAGCGGCAGCCAGGGCGGCGGTGGCGGCATCGGCGACGTCTTCGGCGGCCTCTTCAACCGCGGCGGCCGGCAGGCCCAGCCCCGGCGCGGCGCCGACGTCGAAACCGAGGTCACCCTCTCCTTCGAGGAGGCCGTCGACGGCGCGACCGTCCCGCTGCGGATGACCAGCCAGGCCCCCTGCCGCGTGTGCAACGGCACCGGCGCCAAGTCCGGTACCACCCCGCGGGTCTGCCCCACCTGCGTCGGCGCCGGCACCGTCAGCCGCGGCCAGGGCGCGTTCGCGCTCTCCGAGCCCTGCAAGGACTGCAAGGGCCGCGGCATGATCGTCGACGACCCCTGCACCGACTGCCACGGCAGCGGCCGGGCCAGCTCCGCCCGCACCATGCAGGTCCGCATCCCGGCCGGCGTCCAGGACGCCCAGCGCATCCGGCTCAAGGGCAAGGGCGCCCAGGGCGAACGCGGCGGCCAGCCCGGCGACCTCTACGTCACCGTGCACGTCGACGCGCACCCCGTCTTCGGCCGCAAGGGCGACAACCTCACCGTCACCGTCCCGGTCACCTTCCCCGAGGCGGCGCTCGGCGGCACCATCGAGGTGCCCACGCTCGGCGGCCCCGCCGTCAAGCTCAAGCTGCCCCCGGGCAGCGCCAACGGCCTCACCATGCGCGCCCGCGGCAAGGGCGCCACCCGCAAGGACGGCACCCGCGGCGACCTCCTCGTCACCGTCGAGGTCGTGGTGCCGCAGCACGTCACCGGCGACGCGCTGTCCGCGCTGGAGCAGTACCGCGAGGCCACCGCCTCCGACGACCCGCGAGCCGCCCTGTTCCGGGCGGCGAAGGGAGCGTGACGACCAGATGTCCCCGATGAACCCTGACGACCCCATCGGCGTCGGCCTCGGCCAAGGCCTGCCCGGCGACGGCTCGCGCCGCCGACGGGCGGCCGCCACGCCGCAGTACGTACTCACCGAGGAAACCCCGGTGTACGTGATCTCGGTGGCCGCCGAACTCTCCGGCCTGCACCCGCAGACCCTGCGCCAGTACGACCGCCTCGGCCTGGTCTGCCCCGACCGCACCGCCGGCCGCGGCCGCCGCTACTCGGCCCGCGACATCCAGCAACTGCGCGAGGTCCAGCGGCTCTCCCAGGACGAGGGCATCAACCTGGCGGGCATCAAGCGGATCATCGAGCTGGAGAACCAGGTCACCGCCCTCCAGTCACGCATCGCCGAACTCGCCGACTCCCTGGAGGGCGCCGCCACCGCCCTCCAGCAGCGCGAAGCCGCCGTCCACGCCTCCTACCGCCGCGACCTCGTCCCGTACCAGCCCCCGACCCCGCAGTCGAGCGCCCTGGTCGTCTGGCGCCCGAAGCGCTGACTTGGCTGAACACCAGCCCGGCCGCCGGCTCCCTCCTGTTCGGGGGGTGCCGGCGGCTCGGCTTTGGTGAGAGGGTTCCACTCGGTCACCTCGGTCGCCTCGCCTTGGTCAATTGGAGCTGGAGCGCGCCGGTCCCGAGCCCGCAATGCGGTCTAAGATCGGCCAGCAAGGTGTCGGTACACCCTGAGGCCGGATCGTCAATCGAGAAGGAGCCGTGAATGATCGGGAGGGACGAAGCAAATTCGGCCACCGGCACGACGGGCACCCTGTCTCCCGGCGCGCATGAGCTCTACCTGACAATTATTCGCGAACACGGGCGGATTGCCCGCAAAGAGGTCGACTCCGATGAGCAGGGCAATCTGGCCGAGCTCCTGCAGATAGGGCTGCTCGTTCCCGACGCGGACGATCCACAGGTCCTGGTGGCCGTCGACCCGAAACAGCTTGCTTCCGGACTCAGCGTCATATGGCAGCGCCAGGCGCTCGAACTCCTCTCTCGCGCGGTATCCATACCCAGCGACCTGCAGAGCCTCGCGGATGCATTCCACAAGCCCGAATCAGCGGGCGGCGTGATCGAATACGTTCGCGGCAAGGCCGTCATCAACCAGCGCATCAACAACGCAGTCGCTTCTGCACAAGAAGAGGTACTCGCCGCCCAGCCCGGCGGTCCGCGCCCTCCGGACGTACTCTCCGGCACTCTTGCTGAAGACCTGGAGGACCTCAAGAGAGGTATCTCAACGCGAACGATCTACCATCCGAGCACCCGCTACCATCCCCCGACCAGGGACTACGTGGGAACACTCACCGAGGCCGGCGGAAAGTTCCGGACCCTCGACGAGCCCTACACCCGGCTGATCATCATCGACCGAATCCTTGCCGTCATTCCAGTGGCCGAGGATCTGAATCTCGCCGCCTTCATCTACGACCCCGCCGTCATACACTTCCTCACTCATGAGGTGTTCGAGCGGAACTGGAACAGAGGGCTTGACTTCAACGGCAGCCGGACCGTCCCCCAGCAGGTGGTCTCCAGCCTGCGGCAGACCATAATCGACCTGATGCTGGAAGGCACGAACCACCGGGTCATAGCCCGCCGACTCGGCATCAGTGAGCGTACTCTGGCCCGCCATCTCGCCGAGATGCGCGAGGATTACAACGTGGATTCGCTCTTCCAGCTCGGGTACGCACTCGCGCGGTCGTCGAAGGAATCCGACAACGCGTCATAGCGCTCTCTTCCGCTCGCTCCGCGCAGCCGACGAATCAATATCGGCGTGGCGGTGGCTACGTCCAGGAGTGATCGTTATCCAGGGTGGTGCCGATCGCCAGGGACGCAATGTCCGTGTCTGTGCTAGAGACCGAATAGTTGACATGCACGGAACCGTCTGCACCATGGTCAGTACATGCCACGACAGCGCCCAGCATCGTGAGGACGCTGGCGGCTATCGCCACAAGGGCCGCCTTTGCGGCCTGACGCTTACGAGACACTCGCGTACACCCCATCCTCTAGCGACTTGCCGATGCTGAGTCACGCGCGGCAGTCCATCAAACGCTCAAATGCTGCCATACGGCGTTCGGGCTGTCACGGGCGTGTTCAGCTGGCCAGGGGTGTCATCTCTCTGCCATGCAGACGGATGACACCACGTATGAGTGGACTGCCACGCCTGCTCGGTGGACGATCAACTCACGCCCACCCGACTACGACGACCGGATCTTTCGATCGGGCCGCTGCAGCAGATTGGGCGTCGAAAAGCGATAAATCCGCCCAAATTCCGGCAGTCTTATCTCTACGACCAGCGTCGGCAGCGAGCAGCTCAGCCTCGGCGCACTTCCCCCGGAGTCGACATGACCGAGCCCTACCTGCGTCACCACGACAGCCAGGCCCCCGAGGGTCGGCGTGCACGTGTGTTTCTGGCCGCGCCGCTGATGCGGTTGACCGGGCCGGCGGACAGTGTGGTGACGCTCGCCAGCCGGACGCGGCTGACGACGCTTCGCACCACCCTGCTCCGCAGCGGCGCCGCCGTGTACAGCGCGCATCACAGCGACGCCTGGACCGTCGCCGGGCGGGCGCCGGAGCCGCGGGTTCCGTCGGACTTCCGGGCGCTGCAGTCGGCCGACCTGGTGTTCGCCTACGTCGGCGCTCCGCTGTCGGCCGGGGTGAGCCTGGAGCTGGGCTGGGCCTCCGCGCTGCGGAAGCCGATCGTCCTCCTCGTCGACGAGGCCATCACGCACAACCCGCTGATCGCCACCATCGAGCAGGTCGCCCCCGTCCTGCCGCTGGTCTTCGACGACACCTGGTCGCAGGAGGCGCTCAACCACACCGTGGAGACCGCGCTCGACTGGGCCGGCATGGCGCTGTCCCTGCGCGAGGGCTTCTGGACCGCCCCCGGCGAGCAGTTCAACGTCCCCCGCCAGCAGCCCCCCGTGGCCGGCCGCGCCGGCTACTGGCCGTCGGGCGCCGCCACCGGCTGAGCCGCGGTCAGCCACCGGACTCCCCCGTCCGGGATCCCCGCATCTGCCAGCCCAGCTGGAACAGCGTCTCCGCGTCGTACAGCTCACGCAGCCGGGCGATGTGACCGGCAACGGTCCGCTCGCTCAGCCCCATACGGCTCGCGATCGCCCGCTGCGTGAGCCCGTTCGCCAGCAGCCGACCCACCTGCTCGTGGACGGTGGAACCGGCGGAACCGGCAGCCAGCGCGGCCCAGTTCACGCCCTCGGCCTGCTGCCAGTGGAGTTCGAAGTCCCGCACCAGGAAGTCGACCACGGCCGGATCCTCGATAAAGGCCGCAGCGGTGTTGTCCGCGGCCGCGGGGATCACGGCGACGGCCCGGCCGAAGATCAACAGCCGGGTGAACGGCACGGGCAGGACGCGGATCAGCGCACCGAGCCGGGCCGACTCGGCGGCGAACTCCACCGTCGGGAGATCCAGCCGAGCAGAAGCCTCGTAGATCGTGCGCATGCTCCCGCCGTTCGCCAGGTGCCGACGGTTGGAGTCGAGTGCGTCCGCCAGGTACTCGGCCGGACGGGCCCCGCCCGGCTGCATGGCCAGCGCCTCGCCGGGATGGTCGTTCTGAACCTGGGCCACGCGGTGCCGGATCTGGTGCATGCCGTGGACGTACCGGACCCCGGGCGAACCCTCGTGGTCCAGGCGGGGTGCGGCGTCGTACGCCTGCGTCAGGTCGTCCAGCATCTTCGGGACGAGCGACGCCTGGGTGATCAGCCGGGCGCCCTCCTCTCGGAGCTCCGCGCCGATGCGTTCGCCGACCGACCGCGGGTTGACCGCGCTGTAGTTGCCGTCGGCGGCCCTGAGCACCAGGAGCCCCAGGTCGGTGAGCTGCTTCACCGACGCCTCGTCCTCCGGCCGGATGTCGGCGACCAACAGGCGTCCGCCCTCCCGCAGGATCGCGTGGTAGAGCGCGCGGGCGGACTCGTTCGGGAGGGCGTCGGACAGTGTCGGGTCAGCCATCGGCGTCGCCCCTCAATTGCCAGCCGAGCTGGAAGAGCGTCTGGGCGCCGTAGCGGTCGCGCAGGCGGGAGATGTGGGCGGCGACGGTGCGCTCGCTGAGGCCCAGGCGGGTGGCGACGGCGCGTTGGGTGAGGCCGCGGGCCAGGAGGCGGCCGATGCGAACGGTGTTGGCGTGTGGGGGGTTGAGGTCGTGGTCGGCGGGGGTGGCACGGACCCAGTCGCGTTCGAAGTGGGCGACGAGAAAGGCGACGGTGGCGGGCTCGGTGACGAAGGCGGCCCGGGTGCCGTCCTCGGTGGTGGGGACGACGGCGACGGAGTGGTCGAAGATCAGGACGCGCTGGCAGGGCTCGTCCAGGATCCGGACCTGGGCGCCCTGGGCGGCCCTGAGGGCGACCTGCCGCATGACGTCGGTGTCCGCGATGGCGACGGGCTGGTAGATGGTGCGCATCGCACAGCCGCGGCGCAGGAGGGCGAGGTCCTGGGCGAGGGTCATCCTCAGGCCCTCGACGGGACGTGGTCCGGGCTGGGCCGCCATGAACTCCACCGTGCAGTCGGAGAGGAGTTCGCTGATGCGCTGGCGGATGATGGCATTGCCCTCGACGTACGTGGCCTCGCCCGTCGGGGAGGCGATGCGCGGGGTCGCGTCGTAGGCGTGGGACAGCGGGGCGAGGGCGGCCGGTAGCCGCTCGGCGTGGACGAGCAACCGGGTTGCGCGGGTGCGCAGTTCGGCGCCGAGGCGGTCGCCGACGCAGCGCGGGTCGACGGCGGTGTAGCCGGTGGCGGTCGGGGTGAGCAGGCCGCGGGCGACGAGGTCGGCGAGGGTGGGGCGGTCGGTGGCGGCGAGGTCGTCGGGGCGCAGGTACCCGCCTTGGCGGATGGCGGTCAGGTAGAGCGCCCGCTCGGCGGCGGTCGGCTCATCGCTCGGCAGGAGCGTTCGCCCGTGCGCGTCCTTGGGAAGGTGCGCTCGCTTCACTCGCTCAGCGGTCATCGCGGGAGCCTCGCATCAGCCAGCCGAGCTGGAAGAGGGTCTGGGCGCCGTAGCGGTCCCGGAGGCGGGAGATGTGGGCGGCGACGGTGCGCTCGCTCAGGCCCAGGCGGGTGGCGACGGCGCGCTGGGTGAGGCCGCGGGCGAGGAGGCGGCCAACCCGGTCGGGGGTGCTGCGGGCGGGGCCGTGACCGAGGGCGGCGGCGGCTTCGGTGGTGTCGGCGCGGGCCCAGTCCCGTTCGAACGCGCCGACCAGGAAGGTGATGGCGGCGGGGTCGGTGATGAAGGCCGCGGTGCTGTTGTCCTCGCTCGCGGAGATCACGGCGACGGTGCGGTCGAAGACGATGAGCCGCTGGAAGGGCTCGTCGAGGATGCGGATCAGCGAGCCGTGCCGGGTGACCTCGTCGGCGTAGGCGAGGGCGGGCTGGTCGGCGAACGCGACCGGCTGGTAGATGGTGCGCAACGAGCAGCCGCGCTGCAGGAGTTGGACGTCCTGGAGCCGGGCGACCTGGAGCGTGTCGGCGGGCCGGTGGCCGGGCTGGGCGGTGAGGACCTCGGTGCGGCAGTCGGAGACGAGCTGCGAGATCCGCTGGCGGATGTGGACGTGGCCCTCGACGTAGACGGCGCCGCCGGCCCGGCCCTGCGGGCGGGGCATGGCGTCGTAGGCGCGGGTGAGGCCGTCCAGCGCGCCGGGCAGGCTCTCGGCGCGCACCAGCAGCCGGGTGGCCTCGCTGCGCAGGTCGGCGCCGAGGCGGTCGCTGACGGAGCGCGGGCTGACGGCGGTGTAGCAGGCGTCCATCGCGTTGGGCATCAGCAGGCCGATGTCGACGAGCTGTTGGAGGGCGGCGTGGTCGGTCTCGTGGACGCCGGTGAACGGGATCCGGCCGCCCTCGGCGAGGATCGAGAGGTAGAGCTGGCGGGCCGCCTCGTCGGGCTCACCGGCTCCCGCGAGGCCCCCGGTGCCGGTGAAGCCACCCGTGTTCGGGCCGTGGTCCGGTGCGACCGCTGGTTCCGCCGTCACGTCGAACTCTCCCTGCCGGACGCCTTTCGGATGTGCCCGCCCCCGTGTCCCGCGTCCCCGTCGTTTCCGGCCGCGAGGGCCCGGCGGTCACGGTACCGGGCGGCGGGCGGACCCTGGGCCCGGGTGCCGTCGCACACCGGACGCCCAGGGGCCGCCTTGCCACGCCATGCCAAGGCGCTTGCGGCGAGGCGGAGCAGCAACGCCTCGCCGACTCCGGTTCCGGGGGCCATCACCACACATGGCGTCCCGGCCGGCGCTCTTCCCCCCGTTATGCAGGCATGCGCTGTCCTGCATCCACATTTGAAGAGCGAGTCGCCACCATCGGGCCGCGGTTGCCCGGACGACTTGGCGTGACACCACCATCACAGCGTGACGCCCGGCGGACAAGTGTCACCCGAGTGCAGGTTCGCGCAATTGCAGCTTTCTGCACGACGGGCCGGTTGCGGCGGACGGAGCGGTGGGCCGGATTCCGGTGAACGCCAAGGCCAGTCGGGTGCGCGGAAGGGCTCTCGCACCGGCCTGATTGGCGGTGAACAGTCAGAAGTGGCGTGCGCGTTCCTGCACCCACACGGTTCCCGCAAACGGAGCGGTCGGCCTCGGCTTCCGAAACCGGAAGCCGAG